>DRJW01000489.1 GCA_011052055.1 Nitrospirota bacterium | reverse complement strand
TGGGCTTCGACCCCGCTCAGGCGGGCTTAAGACTTGCCGATCTTAAAGGACGGGTTAAAAAAGCCTTCACCACTGACAGACTGCAAAACGGAGTCTCGCCCCACTCTGTTTATTCCGTCTCCCCCGTTTTAATGAGGGAGACGGCAAGATACGCAAAAAAAACCAGCATGCCGCTGGCCATACATATTTGCGAAACTTTGGCGGAAGCCGAGTTTTCCTCGAAAGGTAGCGGCGAATTCAAATCGTTTCATAAAAGCATCGGCGCCCACATACCCGGCGGCCACCCTGCCCTGACCCCGATCAACGCGATAAGCCGGGCAGGCGTCATCAACAACGCGCTTTTAATACATACGAACCACCCGAACCGGGGCGATCTTTCCACGCTTGTCCGCAAAAACGCGAAGGTCGTCGTCTGCCCCAACTCTAACCGATGGTTCCGGCGGAAAATAAATCATCCCCTCATAAAGTTGATGAAAAGAAAAATCCCGGTCGGCCTGGGGACAGACTCGCTCGCCTCGAACGATGACCTTGATATCAGGGCGGAGGCCCGGCGAATCATGGGCGATTTCCCGGAGTTGACGGTTTCGGATATGTTCGATCTTGCGACTGTCGGCGGAGCGCGGGCGCTGGGACTGCCTGCGAAATATGGAACTTTGCAAGTCGGCGCCCCTTTCGACGCCATCGCCGTAAAGCTTAAATTAAACCGCCGGGCCGATCCGTTGTTGGATATAATCAAAAACAGTGGAAATGTTTCAAAAACCTGGGTGGGTGGAGAGCTTCTGAAATTTTAGGGGACGCGATATGCAAGATATCAAGATCGACTACACAAACATCATGGCCCCTGCTATAGGAAAAGCAAACGGCCTGATCGAAGAAAATTTCACGGCCCTTTCTTTCAGGGCTGATAAAATTCATGACGACCTCGTAAGCCGCCGGAAATCTGGCGACAAACCTTTCTATGATCTGCCATATAAAATCAAAGAAGCCAAAGAGCTGATAAAGGCGGCCAGCACGATAAAGAAAAATTTCTCAAACATGGTTGTGCTCGGTATAGGCGGCTCCGCGCTGGGAACTACTGCGATGCTGACCGCGCTGGGGCGCCCCATGCACAATTTTGTTTCATCCAGAAAACGGGGCGGCGTGAGGCTGTTTGTGGCCGACAACATCGATCCAGACGAGTTTGGCGCGTTGCTGTCCACTCTCAAGCTGAAAGACACCGTATTTAACGTAGTCTCGAAAAGCGGCTCTACGGCGGAGACCATGAGCCAGTTCATGATTGTCCTCGATCTATTGAAAAACAAACTGGGCAGGGGCTGGAAAAAGCATCTGATCCTTACAACCGACGCAAAAGAGGGAATTTTGCGGGAGATCGCGGACACGTACAGGCTCAAAACATTCGTTGTTCCCGATGGCGTTGGAGGACGGTTCACCGCTTTCACACCCGTCTGCCTCCTTCCAGCCGCATCAGCGGGCATAGACATTCTCGGCATGCTAAAAGGCGCGGCCCGGATGGACGAGCGATGCCGCACCGGCGATCTACGAAAAAACCCGGCCTATCTTTTCGCCTCAATACACTACCTGCAAGACACGCTCAAAGGAAAAAAGATGACGGTGATGATGCCCTACTCCTACCGGTTAAAAGACGTGGCGGACTGGTTCCGCCAGCTATGGGCCGAGTCGCTGGGCAAAGCGCGGGATATCGACGGAAACCCTGTCCACGCGGGGCAGACACCAATTAAAGCGCTCGGCGCCACCGATCAGCATTCGCAGGTTCAACTGTATGTGGAGGGGCCGTTCGATAAACTGTTCTGCCTCCTTGAGGTTGAGAGTTTCAAAACCGAAATGCCGATCCCGGAGCCGTTCGAGGATCAGCCGGGGATTTCCTACCTTGGCGGGCAGAGCTTAAACCGCCTGATCGCCGTCGAAAAAGACGGAACCGAGTACGCGCTTACCACGAACAACCGCCCGAACATGACCATAAAACTTCCCGAAGTAAGCGCCCACACGTTGGGCCAGCTTTTATACATGCTCGAAGTCGCCACCGCTTTTGCGGGCGGCCTATACCGGGTGGACGCCTTCGACCAGCCGGGCGTAGAGTTCGGCAAACAATACGCCTACGCCATGATGGGAAGAGCCGGGTACGAAAAGAAAAAAGCGGAGTACGAATCTGGCAAATCTAAAAAGAGACTGGTTGTTTGAACGGTTTCATCTATGTCCTGCAAACTAGTTTCCTTTTCGTTGACTATTACGCAGTATGCACTTCCAGGTGAACGCCTTCTTTTTTTTGCAGGTAACTTATCATCGAAAAAAGATTTTGCGCCTGGGGGTTTCCATCAGCTCCTAGCATACGCATCAGGCTTTTGGGCGATTTGTCCATAAAACGGGAAAGCTCTTCAAAACCGATAGTAGCGTTAATGTAATCCCGAAGAACCGCCTTGCCGGTATCCATATCGTTGGAAAGCATGCACTGGACAGCTTCGGTTAATAGCGCATTACGGAATTTTTCGTCTCGCAGGGCGCGTTCCTGAATTGTTTCCTTAAAATCTCGTGTTAATACCATCTTACTTCTCCTCTCTTTTACGCTTTTTGTAGTCCTTCCATAATAGTTTGGCGGTCTCGATATTTTTCTGGCGCCGTTTCTTCGTACCACCGCCTAACAAGATTACAAGCCGGTCGCCATCCTTGCCAAAATAAACCCGGTAACCGGGACCAAAATCTAACCGCAATTCCCAAACACCAGCGCCAACGCTTTTGTGGTCAGATAAGTTACCAAGTTCAACCCGTGTCAAGGCCATGGTAATTCTGGCGGCGGCGGTCGCATTCAGACCGTTGAACCATTTTGCAAATGGACTGCTTCCTTGCGCGTTTATATATTCCCTGACTTCAGTCATATCCCATAGTAACACATACGTTACCTTTGTCAACTATTAGCCTATCGGCGGAGGGTGTTTCCTTTTCGTTCATCCTACCGTGATAATGTATTTCATCATGTTTTCAATATACGAGGGCACACGCGCCGGACTCCGATCCGGCGTCTGGGCGTTGTACCTGTGAGATCCCGCGTCAAGCGCGGG
>DRJW01000488.1 GCA_011052055.1 Nitrospirota bacterium | reverse complement strand
GCGTGGCGCCGGGAGAGTAACACGCCCCCGCGCGCGCCCTGTACCACAGGACGAGCCGTATCGGGTACGGCTAAGCGCCGGGCGCAATTGTGCCATTAAAATCTCATTGTTGATACTCGACAAATTACCTTTTCAGTATAACAGACGGCGCACAGGCGCCTTGACCGTCCATCGATAAACGGTCAAACTATCAGATTAAAACATTACAGGAAACTATATGACGACAAAAAACGCGGAATGGCTTTCGGCTTTCGAACGGAAATTCATCGACAAGGATCTGGAAATTACCGGCTGGGACGATCTTGCTCCTTATTTTGAAAAGCTTGAAAAAACGTCTCTTGAATCGGAGGCCAATCTTAAAGCATGGCTCATAAACTGGTCGGAGCTTTTAAGCGCCGCCCACGAGTATGTGAGCCAGCGATATATCGAGATGACGTGCCATACGGACGATGAAAAAAAGAAAGAGGCCTACCTCGTCTGCGTCCGGGAATTGGAGCCGAAACTAAGCGAGTTCGACGACAGGCTAAACCGCAAATATTACGACTCAAAATTCAGGGACGGCCTGGATAAATCAGAATACGGACAGCTAAACAGGATGATCGCCACCTCGATCGAGCTGTTCGACGAGAAAAATATTCCGATACAGGTGACACTCCAGGAGCTGTCGCAAAAGTATCAGGAGTTGATGGGCGCGATGACGGTGATGTTCGAAGGAAAAGAGAAGACAATGCCGCAGATGTCTAACTATCTGCGAGAGCCGGAGAGGGATTTAAGACAACGGGCCTTTACCGCGACCGCCGAAAGAAGGCTTGAGGAAAAAGATAAGCTCGACGATATGTTCGACGCCATGCTTAAGCCCCGGGCGGATTTCGCTGAAAATCTTGGGCTGGAAAATTACAGGGATTACTGTTTTAAATCGAAACTACGCGACTATACGCCGGACGACTGCTTCCGGTTTCACGAGGCCGTAGAGAAAACGGCGGTTCCTCTCGCGCGAAAAATCTCCGCTCAAAGGCTGGACAAAATGGGGATAGACAAGCTTTGCCCCTGGGATACCGAGTGCGACGAGGAAGGGAGGCCCCCTTTAAAACCGTTCGATAAAGTCGAGGATCTGGCGCAGGGAGTCACCGATATATTCATGTCAGTCGATAGTCGGCTCGGAGAGCGGTTCGAGTCGATACGGTTCTCGATGGACCTTGACTCAAGGAAGGGTAAAGCGCCGGGCGGTTATCAGGCGACGCTCGAAGAGGCCAGGATTCCGTTTATCTTCACAAACGCCGTCGGCTCCCACTCCGACGTGAACACGCTGTTGCATGAGGGCGGTCACGCTTTCCACACGCTCCAGAGCAGGGAGCTACCCCTAATCTGGTATCGCCACTCTGCGATGGAGTTTGCCGAAGTGGCTTCGATGACGCAGGAGCTTATGGGCGGCGATCAGCTGGAGCCTTTTTATAGCGACCCTGAAGAGAGGATAAGGGCGCGCCGGGAGCATCTCAAAGGAGTGGTGTCTCTTTTTGGATGGGTGGCCAGGGTCGATGCGTTTCAGCACTGGATTTACACACATCCGGGCCACGATAGCGGCTCAAGAAATAAAGAGTGGTTAAAGCTGGCTGATCGGTTTTCGGTGGGGGTGGACTGGTCTGGCGCGCCTGCCGGGGCTTTGGATTATCTCTGGCAAAGACAGCTTCATATTTTCGAGCTTCCTTTCTATTACATTGAATACGCCATAGCGCAATTGGGAGCGCTTCAGATTTACCGCGAGTACAGGCAAGACAAGGACAAAGCGATAGACAACTATCTTAAAGCGCTCTCCCTTGGCGGAAGCCTTCCTGCGCCACAGCTTTTCGAGGCAGGCGGTATAAAGTTCGATTTTTCCGCAAACCTTCTGGGCGAGCTTATGGAGATGGTGGAGCAAGAGCTGGAGCTATGAATAAGCCGGCCAACGCCAGTGAGATAATAGATAACATCAAAGTTATCTGCCAGTGCAAAATGATAAAAAAAGCGGCATATAAAAAACTTATCGCCCAGGGGATGGACTCCATAGCCGAGTTGGAAAAAGCCACCGGCGCCGGATCGGGCGAATGCGGTGGAAAACGATGCGGGCCGAGACTGCGCGAAATGTTAAATAACCCTGGATAGATGGCTCTGCCTTAGGCGGCCCCGATTTTTTTGGCGCCCCGAAAGCTGGATACGTTATATTATCTTTGTAGTGAGATAATCAGATTTTCAACATTGGATTTTATATAGAGATTTAACATGAAAAAGATTTCATTGGTTTTAGCCATATTGTTGTTTTCGATACCGGCGGGAGAGGCCGGGGCGCAGTCTAAAAAGCTGGCGCGGGAGATGATCCAGAACCACCTTCTAGAGGCCAAAGAGCCGCAGGAGACCAAGCCTGTGTTAGACCCCGGAATTTTCGCAAGAAATCCTGCCGTCGCCAGCGCCTATCAGGCGGCGAAACAGATTCCTCGAATCCTGGACAAGATATACTGCTACTGTGACTGCGCCATTAACCCGAAGTTCAAGCATAAAAGCCTTCTAACCTGCTACACCGGCGATCACGCCTCCCAGTGCGGGATATGTATGAACGAGGCGATAGTGACGTTGGAAATGACAAAAGCCGGGAAGAAACCGGTGGAAATTGCGGAATATTTCAAAAAGAAATACGCGAAATAGGTTCCCGCAAAAGCGAATGGGCGCGCAAAAAAAGATCAGACGGAGGTGCGGACGATCTCCAGCGGGTCGATGACATCTGTGACTCTTATTCCGAACCGCTCGTTCACGACTACGGTTTCCCCACGCGCGGTGAGAAGGTCGTTGATATGAATTTCCATAGGCTCGCCGACCAGTTTTGAAAGCTCCAGCACGGAGCCGACCTGCAACTGCATTATCTCTTTTACCGTCATTTGCGTCCGGCCCAGTTCCGCCGAAAGAGTCAACGGTATGTCGAGAAGGCTGTCGAGTTCGCCGATTATTTTTGAAAGCGCGATTTCCGCCGCCGTCTCCTGATCGAGAGCGATCTCTTTTTCACTTTTCCTGACCATTACGATGATAGACCCTTATCACAATTAATATGCGCTAATTATACTACAATTATATCATTTGCGCCAGCCGAAGCCTTTTCCAATATGAAATGAGTCTGAAGATGGTTTGAGTCTGTTAAGCATGGAGGATGCTGATACAGATGGATGAGACACAGATTGGGACATT
>DRJW01000487.1 GCA_011052055.1 Nitrospirota bacterium | reverse complement strand
TGGCGTTAGCCTCATAGACGCTCTTGCGCCTCCTTACGATGTTATCCCTCCCGAAACGCAGGAGGAGCTTTATAAAAAGAGCGACCGGAATGTGATTCGCCTGATTCTGGGCAAAGAATTTCCTGATGATACCGACGCCGACTCCCGTTATACCAGAGCTGAAGGTTTTCTTGAAAAATGGATGAAGGACGGAACGTTAGAGCGCGTTGAACATGAGTCGATCTATCTGTATAGCCAGGAATATGAGATAGAAAAAAAACGGCTGAAACGGGTCGGTGTGATTTGCCGAACCAGGATAGAAGAGTTCGGGAAATCTATTTTTCCGCATGAGCGCACTTTGTCCGGCCCCAAGACCGACCGGCTGAACCTCACACGGGCCTGCAGGATGAATTTCTCGCAGGTGTTTGGAATTTACTCCGATCCAAAATTAACTCTGGACACGATCTGGGAAGGGATCATGAAGTCGTCGGCGGATATGGACGTCACGGACGAAAACGGGGTCAAACACAAGCTATGGGTAATATCCGATCCTGAGGTTATAGAGCGTACCCGGCTCTTTTTTCTGGAGACGCAAATCGTAATCGCCGACGGACACCACAGATACGAGACAGCTTTAAACTATCGTAATGAGCGCCGGGCTCAAGAGGGGACGCAAAATAACGAAGCTGGCTATGAGCATGTGATGATGTTCCTGTCGAACTGTTGCGGGGATGGGTTTACTGTTCTTCCTACCCATAGAATCGTCAAGGATATCGGCGCCATTGATATTGATAGCGCCGTAGAAAAGCTGAAATCTGATTTCGAGGTAAGTGAGAGAAATATGGATGTGAATCTGGTTTCCGGGTTTCTGGACGATTTAAAAAAATCTGGCGATCTTAATCCAAGCCTGGGCCTTTACCGGGGCGACGGGCGCATGCTACTGCTTTCGTTAAAGAAAGACGCGGCTCTTTTGGGCCGGGCCGGTGGCGGCAAAGCCGCGATCTTGCGCCGGCTCGACGTGATATTGTTGCAAGAGCTTGTGTTTGAAAAAGCCCTCGGCATAAGCAAGGAGGCTGTGGCCGATAAAAAAATCGTCGGTTACACCATTGACGCTGTTGAAGCGATGCGGCAAGTGGACAAAGGCGCCGCGCGCCTTTCGTTTATTATGAACCCCACCAGAATGGATCAGGTTATCGAGGTTGCGACCAGCGGGGGAGTCATGCCGCAAAAATCGACTTATTTTTATCCAAAACTTATTTCCGGGCTTGTTTTTAATCCCCTTGAATAAGTTTCGATATTGAGCGGTCAGACAATGAAAGTCACTTCGGCGAAATTTCTTCTGTCGGTTGCAAACCCGAAGCAGTGTCCGAAACTCGCACTGCCGGAAATCGCTTTTTCAGGGCGCTCCAACGTCGGTAAATCATCGCTTATTAATTCTTTGACAGGGCGCAAAGGACTGGTGAAAGTAAGCAAGACACCAGGCAAAACGAGGCTTCTCAATTATTTTTCCATAAATGAGAAAATCACGTTCGTGGATATGCCCGGTTACGGGTTCGCGAATGTTCCCCTGAAAGTCAAAGCAAGCTGGGGCAGGCTGGTCGAAACGTATTTAAAAGAAAGCGCGCTGTTAAAAGCTGTCGTCGTTCTGCTAGACTGCCGGAGAACGCCCAATGATGATGACCGGCGCCTGCTGAAATGGCTAAACAGCGAAGAGATTCCGTTAATACTAGCATTCACCAAAATAGATAAAATACCAAAAACAAAAAGGCATAAGCTGATAAAAGAAGCGCTTGGCGCCGTCGCCGGCCTGACGGGTGATAATCCGAAAATAATAGTCTATTCTTCTAAAACCGGCGAAGGAAAAAAGGAGCTCTGGGCGGCGATCCGGGAATTTTCCGAATAAAATTTACACGTTATCAGTCCCTTATAAAAAAGCTCCCAGAAATATTTCTGGGAGCCGGGCAAAAGGAGCTGAGAAATTTGAGGAGGTCTCAACACCTATCAAATAACAGCATGAGGAATGTAACAAGGGGAGAGGGGGATCCCCCCTGTTATCAAGCTGTCATGCGTCCGCCATTTCGCTCCGCATGTGGTAAGTATGCGGAGCGAAATGAGATGACTTTGTTAAATACTCTAAAAATCGACCTGGAACCTGGCCATCAGCGCATTGGCTTTACCAATATTCTTCTGATCGGCGGATATATAATTTAGCATCATCCTGGTGTTCGGGTTCAGATGCCAGTTAAGCCCGACCGTTGTGGTGTCTACCTCGTTTCCTTTGACCCCAGCGTCATTGAGATCCAGGTTTGAGTACCTTACAGCGATTTCCACAGCGCCGGCGCCGTCCACTCCGAAATTGCCTTTAGGTGACACACGTTTGAAAACGCCTTTTTTGTAATGGCGGCTCTCACCGGTCAAAAAATAGCTGACATAAGCGTAGTATCCGGAAAAACTCGGATCGGAGCCGTCAAGGGCGGAGACATCGGCCTTTACGTATTCTGCCTGAGCTGAAAAGGGGCCAAAAACCGCGGCCGCTTCCAGACCTAACAGACTTACATTGTCAGACGAGATGCTCTTGGTGTCGGCAAGGCGTTTTGGCGCAAGGTGCATTTCAGGCCGTGACTCGGAGCGATAGGAGTCGCCATTCGGTTTTAAGGCTACGTAAGATACGCCGAGGTGAATGATATTTTTATCCTCCTTATAAGGCACGACCGTTACGCGAATCGCATAGTTCATGTCGTTGTCGCCATAATCTTTGCCATACCCGTTCGTCTTTCTGAACGTGGAGACATGCCAGGTGAGGCGTTTGTCCCATGCCGTTGAGCCGATCATGATCCCGCTTTGACGGGATGGCGCGAAAGCCTCCATCGTCATGGATCTCTCAATAAACGTGATGTACTTAGAGCTGGTCAACTCTTCGAGCCCGAATGGCTGTTTGAATCGTCCGGTCTTGATCATGCCGATGCCAGGAATCTTGGTCAGGGCGATGTAAAGATCCTTGGCCTTGGCTTTGCCACCCGCGAAATCAAACTGAGCTTTGAATTTTATATTGCTATATATATGCCCGCCTATATAAAGCCTTGCGCGTCGAAACTCCGTCCCGCTTTTCCAGACGGTCTTCTCGTCCTTGAGCGCGCTATCGGCGCTGAGCCACGCCCAGTCATTCATAATTCTGCCGCCTACGCCAATCTTGAAAGCCTTGTCGTCGCTCTGGAACTTAAGTCCATGTGAAAATACCGGATTCAGGTTTGTTTTAGCGTATGCCGTATTGGAGATCATCATCACCAACAACGATACACTGAAAACCAACAGCGTTTTTCTCCTCATCTTAATAACTCCTCATCAATATTGTATGAATTTGCCTTAGCCCATTTATAAAATACTCCGGGCTCCAAAATGAAAATAAGGTAGCAGGAATATTGTTAAGACAGGAATAAGGTACGGTTAATGTTTTGCTAGGCGCGGGAGGGAGCCGGGGGAGCCGGGGGAGCCGGGAACAATAAAACGGAGCTTAAAGGGAACCTTCGGCCTGTATGATCTCGAACGGCAGGTTTTTTAATTTCAGGATAAATTGCCTCGAGGCGTTGTAAAGCGCGTTATCTTTTGTGTTAAACGACACTTCATCATCCTGGGAAAAAGTGGCGAGGAACCTGCCCTTGCCATCCACAGCGCAACATTCAGTTGATAAAGCTGTTATCTGCGGCGTTATGAGGCGCGCGGCCTCCTTTACCTCGTCACGCTCTATAACCGCGACATCCATCCCATGATCCTGATCGATCACGTTTTGCAACACGGACGCTTCGTCAGCTGTTATATATTTTTGTGAAACCAGCCGGGCCAGATCCTCGTCGGCCCATTCGTTGTCCGACGCGTAAAGGTAAACCGGAAAGAGATCGAGAACTTGAACAAGCTTGAAAAGGGTGGATACCATAACGTATTCCACGCTTCTATCCCCTTCCGCTACGCCCTCATAAGGCGACTGGGACAAGTCTGGTATGGCAAGGTTGGTAAAGTCAAAACCGAGGACGCCGGTTTCGTCCAGATATCGCAAAGATCGGTCGTCGGAAGTCTTCACTATTCCTAAACGGCCAATCGAGCGGAGGAACTTTTTTTCACTTATAAATTTCATCTACACACTCAAATTCGCCCAGTACCTGGTAACGCGGTTATGGCGGAGGGAGCAGGATTCGAACCTGCGGAACGCAAGCGCTCAACGGTTTTCAAGACCGCCGCCTTAAACCGCTCGGCCATCCCTCCGATTCATATCATGATATATTATTACACTTGCCGACGCTCCAGGTCTTGTAAAGGGAACCTCTAATAATCCTGATTAAAAAAGCGATATTGAGCAGGTGTCATAATAAGATTGGAGAGTTAGACTGTGGCTTTCTTCATTGTGCTCAAAGCAGAGGCCAACCAAAGTTTTTCCTTCCCGTTTTTTGATACTGCAAAGGCGGCTTCGCAGTTTTTCCACTTTCTCACCGGAGGGAAGGGTCACGCTTACAATGCACTCGCTACCTGTCCTGACGGTTTCGTTTTCCATGCCCAATGTGGAGAACAGCCCTCCCCCCTCGCTCAAATCTATAAACGCTCCCGCAAACGACCCGTTTTCTGTTTCAATGGTGGCCGGTAGCAGGGTGGTGATTCTTCTGCTTTTTCTAAGATTGACTGTTTTAATAGAGGCTGGATACTCTATGGCGCAAACGGGGGAAGGTTTTGAATATGTTTTGATGAGGCATGTTTCAAAACCGTAAACCGAGCCTTTCGCCAAAAATCGAACCATGAGAGTGGCGTTGGGAGAGATGTACACTGGTTTGCCTCCAGCGGTCGGCAGATCAATAATCGCGTAATCGGGCTTTTTGCTCCCACGAAATGTGGAAAACATCTTTTCATCGTATAACTGAATCTGGCAAACATCACCAACCGGAATATCGACATCACTATCTTGTTGTGTCATTATCTATGATCCACGACATTATATTCGCTCACAGTATTTATAAATTCCTTAAGCGGGATCAACTCATCGTCGTCGATTATGTCGAACAAAACTCCGCAACTGAATTTATCATTTATTTTATTGACGCTTCGCAGAATACATCCTATTTTCTCGATGCGCGATCCTGTGGGGAAATGAATGCGCAAATAGAGTTTTTCGTCCACATTGCATGGCTCCGCGAGCACGAGCTGGCAACCGGTCTCGCTAATATTGGTGATGACGCCCGTGATATTTTTATCTCCACTTCCATTTTTATTCACTATCTCCACTGGAATAGTTGTGTCGAATCTTAAATGTTTTCTGGATGAAGTTTCCACGATATCGTCCGGGTATCGAAGCGCCAGAAGGTTTACTTCCCTGAATAATCCGAGGATCCCGGTGGAAAATCCGTAATAGGTCGCTCCCCCAAGAAACCGTCCGATTATCG
>DRJW01000486.1 GCA_011052055.1 Nitrospirota bacterium | reverse complement strand
CGGAAATATTCGATCCTACTATCAGCATCGGAATACTCATTAATTATTCCGGTTGGATTGTCCAAAGAGCAGTCATCAGATATAACAAGTTTAAAATTCCTATATGTTTGAGACAGTAATGAATCCAATGCTGATCGCAAATAAGGATTATCGTTGTATAACATCATGCCGATACATACTTTCGGAGGCATGTTAATCGCTTAGCTTCAAAAGAAATATTATGCGGATGTTAAGCGCCGATCAAATGTTTGTACCTGAACGGTTTATTCAAATTCGGGTCACGCCCCACTATTTTTTTCGCAGAAGACTTGAGAATCCCCAAAATGCTATCGCTTTTGACACCTGCCGGAATGTCAAGCTGTGGATAATCGACATCCAGAACTTTTATTTCATGGACATCATAATGTTTTGCCATTATTTCCGAGACGGATGACAACTGGTTGTTGTACGGAGATATGTCCCTGTTATGGCTGTATACGTTTTTACACCCGGCTTCCGATAATATCCGGATATAATTATCAACCTGACCGGTTGTCATTTCCTGAAAGGAAACCATATTAATGGCAAGATCGACTTTTGAAACCCACTCCTCCTTCAAGAAATGATGAGGAAGAAACACAAGGTCATACTCTAGCAAATCCTCGATTAGCTCATCGATGGATTTTTCACCATATATAAAAGTAGACGCTTCAGGGAACGCGGACTTTAGATATGTGTACGAAAACAGCATCGTCTGTGGAAGGTCGATTATGATATAGCACGTATTCGGGAAGAAAGTTTTAAACTGGTAAGCAAACCCGCCCCATCCAGCTCCTATTTCAAGTACAACATTTCTTTTACTGGATTTGTTCTCGTATCCATTTAACAGACCGCTCTTATCAAGCGCAATGAGTGATTCGTAATATTTGAGTGTGTCAAGGTTTACCAGCCCGCCATCCATATAGTATCCATAACCACCAAGCAGGAGAGGTTCTCTGACTTCACGTCCTATGCTGTCTTCTTGCCTGAGGGCGTTGTATTTATTCTTTATTTTATTTTTCTTACCTCTATGAGACCCCCTATCGCCTTTGTACTCATAAGATAATAATCCCGTAATGTGATAACAATGCTCGCGTAGTTTTTCTATTATCAGTGGAGACGCATCGAACATATATTTAAAAGCGTCAAGCTCTTCTTCCCAATAGTCGCTTTGCGATTCACGCGTTTTCCCAGCTTCTTCTATCATTTCCAATACATATTTCCTGCAATCAAGATAATTGTGGAAAGGTCTGCCTGCGCGCGCGTTTTCGATTTGCTGTGCGAGATTATTATTTAACATTGGATGCTGTTTTGCGGCCATTCAACGATCCGCTTCAGGAGAAGGTATGTAGTATGCTGGTAATATTAAATGTACGAATTGTATCAGTCAGTTCCGTAAACTCAATAAACTCTTGACCTTGTTTAATATTCTGAGCGAAACAGATTTGTGATTATCCATTTTATGGAAAGGAGTTGATCTTTGCACAAGCTTAATGATTGAGTTGATAGTGTCGGATTCTTCATCTGTCAACCAGGGTAACTTGGCTTTCCATAATGTGTTATCACACCATTCCTCAAGAGATCCCGGCGCTTTCCATCCATTTTCCGTACATTCATCATAAAGACTGTTTCCAGGATACAATGTGAACCTGAACAATATTATTCTGTCCAGTTGGTCGGTATTTTCCAAAAGCTCATTGATTAGGGAGAGAGTTCCGGCTAGTTCCTGTCTGAATTCCTCTCTTTGCCTGTCATAATCGCTTATATCCAGCGGTACACCAAGCATAAACGAATAAATAACCCGAATACCATATTTATTAGTAAGCTCGGAAAGCTTGAGAATATCTTCAATGGTCGCCCGCTTGTTAACTTTTTTCAAAGCCCCGCGATACCCAGATTCAGCGCCGACCAGCAAAGAATAGCATCCCGACTCTTTCATAAGCTCCCAGGTTTCAGAATCGTATCTGACAAGGAACTCGGCGCTACCATTTACCCTCCCCCACCGTAAATTCAATTTACGGTCAATCATCCCTTTGCAGATTTCTTTAACTCGTTTTTCATGAACAAAGTAATTTGAATCAAAATATCGTACAGAATCAATATTGTATTTTTTCTTGAATAGCGATATGTCGCTTAGAACCCTTTCTGCTGACAAAGCTTTCCATCGACGTTTGTAAACAACAGTGTCAGCGCAAAATTTGCAATCACTGGGGCATCCCCTGCTTGAAAGGTATCCCAATGTCCTATCGCCCAATTCAGTCGTTAGAAAACTTGGCACATCCACCAAATCATATGGGACAGGCGGCAAACTGTTTATTTCCTTAATCTGCCTGTCTGGCGCGCTAATAATATTGCCGCCATCCCAATATGTAATTCCATTTACCGTATCAAGCGATACTTCTTTTTCAAAGGCCCTGATAAGATCAGAGAAAGTGAATTCACCATAACCTCTGACTACATAATCAACATACTCCGATTTGGCTGTCTGCTCTGGAAATATGGAAGGGTGAAATCCGCCCCATACAATTGGAATATCCTTATTATAGCTTCGAACTATTTTAGCTATTTCTATTCCCTGCGTAATCTGGTATCCCGTCATGCTGGAGATACCAAAACATATTGTGCCATTTGAAAGAACGCTCCGGACTTTTTCTATATATTCAGCTTCGGCTCCAGAAATCACGCGGACATCATACTTGTCCATATTCAAACCGCTCGCGACTGAAAGAACGCTGAGAGGAACGCCCACCCTTTTAGTCGAGCTTTTACCTATATCCGGCTCATCCGGCTCCCACGCCATTGGGCTGAAAAGGATAATACGTTTAGCTTCCACCATCATTATTTTTTGCTATATTATTCCGTCAGCTCATACTTTTTGTCATGGACTCGATATAATCGCCAGTAATTTCGCCGACTTCTTTATTCAAACCGTGAGGACGAATAAATTCTTTTACAAACTTATTTCTTTCTACTTTCCTGGAATCGATACCATCGGTGATATTGGCGATAATCGCCACGGCTTTGTCAAGATCATCTGATATCTCCATAAATCCGCCATTCAATAAATGATGAAAATGCCCCAGGCCGAACTGCGTGTATTTGTATTTATCTGACAATATGGTTACGCACGGCTTATCCACAATGGCCGCTTCTAACAACGCGCTTGTGTTAATTCCAACTACAGCTTCGCAATATTTCAACTGATAATAATAATCCCTCTCAGAAGACGGATTGTCTGGCAGTACATTGTCAAGCGGCCATACAACAACATTTTCCATATCAAAACCTTCCCACATGGCTGTACCTAAAGGATGGGGACGTACGACCAGCTTAAGCTGTTTTGTAAGAGGCGAATTCGCAAGAGTCGTAGCGAACTGTTTTACAAACTCTGTTTCATCACTTGTGATATTTGCGGAAGAGCAAAGGTATAGTATATATTTACTGTTAAGCTCTAATCCAATATTATCGAAAAACAGGCCTTTATCAAATGAGCCGTTCTGGGCAAACAGGTAGTCAGACTTAAACGCGCCTGCAATATAAATACTTTCTTTCGGAATGTCATGTAGCTTAATGGCTTCGCTTGCCAGTTTATCATTCCACACAAATGTTGTGTCGGGTAAAACATGAAAAGAGCCCTTGGTGGTGAGGTTGTCCCAACTGGGGATGATAGCGCCCGTAGGTATCCCCAGTTTTTTAGCGGATTTTACATAATCGATCTCTCCAACTGCAGAGAAAATGTATGGGCAAGCTATTACAACATCCGGCTTATTCTTTTGTAACCATGCGAGAATTGTTTTGTCTTCGGGAATAACGCGCTCCAAATACCTGAATACCGCTTTCCCAACTACTGAGTTTAAAATCTTTTTCACAAAAGGCGCTTGCAGTAATTGAAGCAGGAAATATGGTAATTTATTATGAAATCTTACCGCCAGTGACCTGGATTTATGACCATCCCGAAAATAAATCAAATAATTTGCAACACTCCTGACAGCTTTTACAACATTCGTCCATTTGTCCTCCCGGTTAGGAATTTGCCGTATAAGCACTCCATCAGTTTCAGACATCAGGTATTCCACAGGCCCATTGTCGAATTCCGTTTTGTTGTGTGAGTCAAGGAATCCGACTTCAACAGTGTTGCCCTTTTTGCGTAAACTAATTATTATTTTGCGAATATGGATTATGTACGCGGGGCGAAGAACAACAAATAATATTTTCATACCAACCGTAGCTTCATTTCCAGCGCTTTTATCGTATAACTAAATTATTTACAGCGTCCGGCTTTCTCAATCGAGACAAACTGTGAACCGCCGTGTTTATTGGACTATTTTATAACGAAGCGCCAGGAAGCATTTGCCTCCACCGGCTCCTGGTAAAAGCGTACATCAAGACAATCCCGTAAAACCGATTCGAAAAAGAGCCTGCTTTCGGGCTGATTACAGTATCCCAAAATATTGAGATTAGGTGAGTAAGCGCCCATGGCAAATCGCCGTAATAAGGTATGGTTCCGAATGCAACGCGTTTTTGTCTTTCAATGGTATTTACTTGAGATCCCTTTGGAGCGAATCGACGATACCAAAGCGTTTCGTCCACCTGCCTAAAAGCCCCGT
>DRJW01000485.1 GCA_011052055.1 Nitrospirota bacterium | reverse complement strand
GCAACCCCATCACAACCCAGGGGAGCGAGGGTACGAACGTGAACGTATCGTCAGACGAGACGACCTGGATAGAATGCTCTTTGCCCAGAAGTTTTCGCAAATTGAGCGCGCAATGATATCCACCAAAAGATGATCCTAAAACAAGAATTTTTTTACCCATGGTTTTGTCCTTGTCAGAATGTCACTACTTTATCCGAGGCCATGATCCACTCGCTCAAGACCGGCATCGATCCCGGCTCTATCTCATCGATCATCTCGCCCTCTCCCACTCCGCACCGGTCGACGCAGGTTTTGCAATATTTCACTTCGACTCCTTTTGATTTGACTTCTTTTAACATTTCAGACAAATCGAAAGAGTTTTCCGGCGACTTTATTCCTTTGCGGCCAGTGTCCACACCTTCGTTTATAAGAAATACCTTCACTTTAACATCGTTCTCTCTGGCTGTTTTAGCAAGCCTCAAAGCGTTCCACGCCGCGTCGGACTCTTTGTATGGATCGCTACTAATAATCAGAAGCATCGATTTATCATTCATAACATGTTTCCTTTTTAAAAGATAAGCGTCTCATCGGCCCACGCCGTCCAATCAGTAAGCTCATCAAGAGAGCTTTTGAAACAATCTTCCGCAAGTTCTGGCTCGGCCAAACCGCGCGCGTCCATACAATTGCCACAGACTCCGATCTGGCCACCCTGTCTTGCGACGACTTTCAGCATTTTTTCAATGTTGTAATAACCGTTAGGCGTTTTCTGTCCCGTCTTGGCGCACAACGCGGCGTCGCCCAAAAGAAATAACTTTATTTCCTCACCTTCTCTCTTCCCCAGCGCGCCAGCAAGGCGCAGGGCGTTGTAACTTCTTTCAGTTCCGTAAGGCGGATCGTTTAGAATGAAGAGTGTTTTTTTCGCCATTTTTTGCTCCTTTCATATCGCGTAATGCGTAAGCCGTTGACTGAACGCTCAAACCCGATTGCCTGACATCAAGAGAATCCATATTGTTCAATTGATCTATTGATTACTAATATAGGGCGTTTAAAGAGATATGTCAAGGGGGAACTTTAAAAAGAAACCTCTGAAAAACAGTGGCAAATGTCATTCTGAGCCAAAGACGGGCAATCCAGGAGATCGCCACGGAAACTTGAGGTTTCCTCGCGATGACAGCACGGTGCGAATGTCATTGCGAGCGGTAGCGCGGCAATCCCGCTTTCCCCTCTCTTACGCTCATCGGGGTGTTCTTCACCCCGATATATCGACACGACTTTCCTGAGGTGAAGAGCGCCTCAAGGAGCGGCAATTGTCTATTCTTTAATTCCCGCTATCATCTTCCTCTGCTTCTCTCACGGTCACGGTCCATGTCGGGAAGTCCGGATCGGAAGAGGGGATATCGAACGTGTCCTCAGACAGCACGGTACTGTCAGGATCAGTATAGATAATATTAAACGAGCATTCCTGATAATGGGGAAGCGTCGTATCGGAGCAAGTGTCATCGAATATTTCGAAAGGCGCATCCAGCGGATCCGCGCCCGCTATTAGTCCGATATCGACCGACCGGGTGGAGGTGTTCGTGAGAACGACAGTCGCATCCATGCAACTCGCTCGCTCAGAGGCGCCGTCGTCTCGCTTATTAGCGTCGCAGGATAGCCTATGAATAAGAATATCTCCCTTCACTGACTTAGCTGACAATGGGGCATCACCAAAATTATCATCCGGAACGTATACAGCCTTTAGCCATCTCGCCCGTGGGTAGAACCGGACGGGAACATCTTTATCACTATCCATAGTCAGGGTGCACCAATGGGATCGATCTGTTCCATCACAGTCGCCTCCCCAGCTTGAGAAATCCATTTCATGAGTACTCTTGACGAAGAGCTCCACCACTGTCCCGCTGTTGAATTCAGCGGAGCAGGTTCCTGGACAGCTGATAGCATTAGGGACTGACCAGATATACCCAAACCCGGCGGGCGGCGCCCCTTCTTTACGGACAGTGACCGTGAAAAAACTATTTATGGTTGTGGTTGAACCGGAGGAGCCTTCGTCGTAGGCGGTAGCCGGGATGGCGAAAACCAGAGCCGAAAAGAGAATGAACACAATTGCGAGATTCAGTTTCTGTTTGTACATTTAACCCCCTTGTTACAGTTGCAGTATAGAGTGGAACTCCTGCATGGTTGATGCTTTTACTCACCTGACGCCTGCTCAGGAGAGAAAAGGCAACCCAACGCCGATTCTAAGACTTTAATGTAAAAATGTCAAAATTTACCCTTTTCCGGTATGAAATGAGCCTGAAAATCATACATCTCTTCAGGCTCATTTATCGATTGGAAAATACTTAAAGGATCGTTTTTAATATAACCGCTCTTTTCCCTGTGAGAGTTACACGCCGCGCATGGCCATGCAAGTGTGACGCGCCGTCACTGGAAGGCATGTGACCGGACTGGATATCCCTTTAAGATTATTCAGACTTCTTTAAAGAGTTTTTTGCGGTTCCAGGTTCCAATTGATAATAAATATAAAAGGTCGCATAATTACCTTTTAGTGGGGTTTTCAGGGGCCTTGAAAACAAGGTGTGTCAAATTCATTTAAACATTTACTTAAGGGGAAGTTATGAGTGTTACCGACGAAACTTTACAAGCCAACGAAAAGTACGCCTCAGGTTTCAGCGAGGGGGATCTTCCCATGCCTCCGGGAAGAAAACTGGCGGTGGTCGCATGTATGGACGCGCGGCTGGTCGTGCCCTTGATACTGGGGATAAATAACGGCGACGCGCACGTTATCCGAAACGCAGGCGGTATCGTCTCGGAAGACGCCATGCGGTCTCTTATCATTTCTCATCACTTGCTGGGAACGCAGGAGATTATGATAATAAACCACACGGACTGCGGCATGCTGACTTTCAAGGATGAGGATCTGCGCAATAAACTTAAAGAGGGGACAGGAACAGACTCGGTCGCCCCGAATGTCTTCCACGCGTTTCCCGATATTGAAAGAAACGTGCGCGAGCAGATACAAAAAGTGAAATCCCATCCCTGGATTCCAGGCAGCGTCCCTGTCCGAGGATTCATCTACGATGTCAAAACGGGCAAACTAAGCGAAGTCTCCGCCTGACCGGCGGCCCTTGCGATCTTGGCGGACGCGGAGTAAAATCCGCGTCCTTTTTATTCTATAAATAAATCCAATGGATACCGCCGGTCTATTTCATAAAAAAAGCTTCCACCAGATGGTGGAAGCCATAAAAACGGAATAAATCTGCGTTAAAAAGAGAGTGTTACATTAGCGTC
>DRJW01000484.1 GCA_011052055.1 Nitrospirota bacterium | reverse complement strand
TTTTCGCTGTGGCTTCCTGACTATCTGTTATATGGCCTTCGATCACCATCCTTGCCAGCGCTGTGGCCCGGCGCTGTCTGGCGCGCTCGACGCTTTTAAAAGGGGAATAACGGTTGGGCGCTTTGGGAAGCCCGGCGAGGAGGGCCGATTCCGCCAAAGAGAGGTCGGAGGCCGATTTGCCGAAATAAATATTAGAAGCGGCCTGGATTCCGTAGGCGCCCGATCCGAGATATATCTGGTTGCAGTAAAGCTCCAGAATCTCATTTTTTGTGTACTGTTTTTCAATCTGTATGGCCAGGAGCGCTTCCTTGATTTTGCGGATTACGCTTTTTTCCGGGGTGAGGAAAAGCTGTTTGGCGAGCTGTTGCGTGATGGTCGATCCGCCCTGCGCCATACGGCCGCTTCGTATATCCACGATCATCGCCCGCAGGATGCTCAGTAGCCTTATTCCTTTATGCTCGAAAAACCTGGCGTCTTCTGTCGCGGTTATGGCGTTTATAAAAGTCTCCGGGATGTCGTTGTACGCGATCCAGATTCTTTTTTCCAAAAACAGCTCTGAGATAAGCTCGCCGTTCCGGTCGAGGATTCTGGTCACTACGTTAGGACGGTACTCCTCTAGCTCGTTAATCGCCGGCAGGTCGTTATAGGCGCCGAACAGCAGGCCCAGGACAATCCCGGCGGCGACAGCAGACAGCATTAAAGCGCCGAACAGCGCCGGGCGCCGCGCATGAAAAGGAGGCTCTATCATCGGTTCAGACCTGTTAAATGTTTAAAGAGCGGCCCCCGTCCACGACGATGGTCTGGCCGGTAATATAATTCGATCTGGCTAGAAACAAAACGCATTTGGCGATATCGTCCGGGGCGCCGAACCGTTCCAGCGGAATCTTGTTTTTCATGGTCAGGATCGCCGCTTCGTCCATTCCTTCGTTTGGCTCAAGAATGGCGCCGGGAGCCACGGCGTTGACAAGTATATCCGGCGCCAGCTCCAGCGCAAGCTGTTTTGTGAGCGCTTCGAGCCCCGCCTTGGAGACAGAGTAGGGCAAAAATCCTTTTCGCGGGATACGGGCGTAGATATCGAGAATATTTACAATTCTTCCCGGCCCGCTTTTTTTAAGAGCGTTCGCTGAGAAAAGCGAAAGCATGGCCGGAGCCATTACATGAATACGATGGAATTTTTCGATATCGGAAAAACTGATGTCTGATAACGGTGTCTTGGCGAAGATAGAGGCGTTGTTGACAATAAGATCGAGCCGTCCGAATTTGCCTGTCACTTCATCCACAAGCCTGGCGCAGGCCGTATGATCGGTAAGGTCGGCCTTGAAAGTCTCCGCCGATCCGTTGGACGATTCAATCCGCCGGGCCAGGTTTACAGCTTCTTTTTCCGCGCCCCGGTAGTGGATTGCGGTCTTAAATCCATCGCCTGCAAGAGCGAGGGTGATAGCTTTTCCCAGCCGCCTGGCCGCTCCTGTTATCAGCGCCACCGGAGCTTGTTTGCTCATAGATCGTTTCTTTTCGCCGACTGGCGTTCGAGTCCCCATTTTTTGCGCCGCTCCCACAGCGATTTTCTGCTGATGCCGAGCATCCTGGCGATCTCTTTTTCTTTGAAGATATTTTCGTATCTTATTATAAAATCTTTAACGTACTGGTCGATCGACAGCTGGGCGTCGATAGCCTGCGACTGGGCCCCGGCGGCGGGGTGGATTATATTTTCAGGGAGCGACTCCGGGGTCAACTGGTCGCCCTCTTCGAGGATCAAGGCCCTCTCTATTACGTTTTCCAGCTCACGCACGTTGCCCGGCCAGTGGTAATTTCTCATCAGTTTCATAGCTGAGGGCATTATCGTCTTTACCTTCTTGTTTATTTTCGGGGCGTACATCTTAAAAAAATGAAGAGCCAGCTCTTCCACGTCGTTTCCTCTCTCTCTGAGCGGGGGAAGCTCGATAGTTAAAACGTTTATACGGTAATACAAGTCCTCGCGGAACGCCTTTAACTCCACTTCCTTTTCGAGCTGTTTGTTGGTGGCGGTTATCACCCGCACGTCGCATATAAATGATTTACTGGAGCCGACCGGCCGGATTTCGCGATCCTGAAGCGCGCGCAGGAGCTTGACCTGCAGGCCGATCGGCAACTCCCCGATTTCGTCGAGAAAAATGGCGCCGCCTCTGGCCTCGGTGAAAAGCCCGGTCTTGTTGGCCACCGCTCCGGTGAACGCCCCTTTGGTGTGGCCGAAAAGCTCTGACTCTAACAGCTCTGCGGGCAGGGCGCCGCAGTTGACCGGGACGAACGGCTCTTTGGATCTGGGGGAGAGGCGGTGTATGGCGCGGGCGACTAACTCTTTTCCCGACCCGCTTTCACCGGTAATAAGTACGCTGGAGTCTGTCCTGGCCACTTTGTTTATCAGCTTGAACACATCCTTGATTTTTTCGCTGGAGCCGATAAACTCCCCCAGATTCAAAGAGCGGTTCAACTCGTCTTTAAGGAGCCTGTTTTCCCTGGTCAGGCGGCTGTCTTTAAGGGCGTTTTTGATCGATATTTTTATGTCGTCGTGAATAAACGGCTTTATGATGTAATCCCTTGCGCCCAGCCTCATAGCCTCCACCGCCGTTTCAACGGTAGAATAGTTCGTCATGAGTATAACGCTCGTCTCCGGCGAGTCGGCGCTGACTTTCCGCAAGGTCTCAAGCCCGTCGAGGCCGGGCATTTTCAGGTCGGTTAAAAGGAGGTCGTAAAAAGTCTCTGAAGCCATCTTGACGGCTGTATCACCGTCATGGCATATGTCAACCTGGTAGCCTTCTTTTTCGAGCACTCTTTTTAGCACAGAGCAGATGGTGGTTTCGTCGTCGGCGATGAGAATGCGTGGTTTATACATGTTTTTAGATGTCCTGAGGAGGTTCGGCTCCAGCCTTGTCGGTCCGGGCCACGGGCAGGTAGAATTGCGCGACGGTTCCCTGCCCCGGAGCGCTGGAGAAGTGGAGCCTGCTGCTATGGTTTTCGAGTATGCTAAAGCAGGCGTATAGTCCGAGGCCGGTTCCTTTTCCAACCGGTTTGGTTGTAAAAAAGGGTGTGAAAGCCTGCTTTATGGTCTCTTTTTCCATGCCAAGCCCGTCGTCTTTCACCGAGATTGAAATCGAGGAGCTTGACGCGAGAAAAACCCTGATTGTGATCGATCCTTTCTCTCCGGTGGCGTCCGCGGCGTTAAAAAGCAGGTTTACCATCACCTGCTCTATCTGGGCCGGATCGCAGTATACCGGCGGCAGATCTTCGTCCAGATCCAGCGTAATCTTTTTTTTACTGTTGTCTTTGTCGAGTTTGACCAGCGGATAGGAGTCGTTGATTATTTGCGATATGGAGCATGGCGAGAAAGAGACATCTTTTTTACGGGAGAAGTCTACCAGACTGTTTAGAATATCACTTATTCTTTTTATATGATGAGCGATAAGAGCGAGCGACTCTTTTCTGAAAACCTCGTCTTTCCCGTCATCGACGGCAAGCTCCTGTACGAGGGCGGAGATAGATGTGAGCGGGTTGCCCACCTCATGGGCGACGCCCGCCGAAAGC
>DRJW01000483.1 GCA_011052055.1 Nitrospirota bacterium | reverse complement strand
TTTCAATTTGGTTTTTATTTGCTATCTATCAATTTTATCTCGCTCTAATCTCCTAAAGATATTTATACTCAATATGCATAGCATTATCAACACAATCCGTAAATAAGGGGCGAATTACTTATATGCCGACTCCGGTGGGGCACACTCTGGCGGGACTTGCTATTTGGGCCGCCACTGAACGGTCGAAGAGCTTGTCACTAAAAGATATGCTAAACGGCAGACACCTGGGATGGGCCGCTCTATGCGTAACGGCATCGAACATCCCGGACGCCGACTTCATCTCGATTACCAGATCCGGGCTTGAATTCTCCGGCAAACACCACCACGGAGTCACTCATTCTATCGGTTTCGCCGTTGGCCTCGGCGTTATGGTATGGGTGTGGGGGAAGATAAGAAAATCGGAATTTGCGGGGCGGGCGGCGGCGCTGACAACTTTTTGCTACGCTATTCATATCGTCATGGACCTGTTTAACGTGGACACCTATCCGGTGAACGGGATCGGGCTACCGGCGTTGTGGCCTCTTACGGATACTTACTTTATCGCGCCACTCTTTTCCGGAGCGAGCAGAGCCGATATCCTCTCTTTCCACAATGTCGTCGCGGTAGGGCTGGAGGTCTTGATCTACGGCTCGATCTTGCTGGCCTCGCTCATGTGGCGCCGTGGCCGTGGAAACAGCGCCCGGACAAAAAAGCCCCGCTTATCGCCATAGCGCAAAAGGGCGCCAGGCCCGGCTTATGACTCCGCCTCGATTTTCTCGATCCACTCCTGAGACTCCACCATCTCCGGGGCCAGTTCGCTCGATTTTCTGAACTCTTCGAGCGCGGTCTTTTTATCATTTTTGCGGTAATACATCATCCCCATATTGAAATGTATTCCAGGGTCAAGCTCATCAATTTTGAGCGCCAGCTCGTACATGGCAAGCGCCCCGTCAAAGTTGGAAGAGCGGGAATAAGCTATTCCCAGCCTGTTATAAGTATGTATGACGTTTGGATCGATGCTCCTGACCATCTCATAATAACGGATAGCCTCCTCGTGCCAGCCTTTTTCAAGAGCGATGTTACCTATTTCCGTTATGAACATCATGTCTTTGCCGTGAGCGGACACAGCTCCGTCGCACAACTTGACAGCGTCCTGCTTTTCCATCGTGTTCACCGCTATTTTGGCCTTCAGAAGCATTACTCGCGAATCGTTTGGCGCCAGTTTTTCAGCGCTGTCTATGACCCGCTGGGCGGCCTGGTAATCGTTCAAGGCGATCAAGGTTTCAGTCATTTTAAGGTAGGCTTCGGTAAACTTTGGATTCTCTTTTAGACTAAGGCGCAAAAGCTCCTTGGCTTCTTTGTAATTATCTTCCCTCATCTCATCGACGGCTTTGGTAAAATTGTCGAGCGATGTAGACTCATCGGTTATCTGGCTTCGCTCGGCGACACCATCTTGCATAATTTTTATATAGGCGAGCTCAAGCTTCAGGTTGTTAATGGGCGCCTCCTGCCACGAAGCGATAATATTCTCCTGCTCGAAAATTTTCGGATACTCCTTGATTTTTTTCGTGAATATTACCATCGGCGTTTTCTTGAACCGGGTAGACTCGATAAGGTCGCGCAGAAAATCGGCCCCTTCTTCGTTGTTAACGGAAAATATAAGAATATGCGTGGTGGAAAGCTGAAGTTTTTCCCACGTCTCCTCGTAAGTCTCATGATCGACAACGTCGGTGAAGCCTTCGTTACGAAGAAAATTTTTCAGTGTTACTCTTTCGGATCTGTTTTCTTCGATAACCGTGAAACGAAGCTTGGCGTACTTCTTGATGAGCGTTCCTTTTTCTTTACCATCAAGCGCCATTGTCTGCCTCCCGTGTCCGTCTTGTCAGTCTCACCCTGCAATACCGGCAATTTCCTATAGTTTAGTTCATTTGTCCTGATTTATCAAGGGTTTGCTCTGGACGGTTGAGCTATAGGAGAGGAAATGCCGCCGTAGTGATAAAGAAAAGACCCAGGCGGACGAAAAGTCCTGCCTGGATCAGTTTAAAGAAAACGCGCAGTCAGGCCGGTTTGTTATCGCTTACCTTGCAGGTCGATATCCCAAGAATAGCGTAGGGAGGGCACCAACCTATAGCTCCGGTTACTATCGGGACAATTCCTATAAGTCCCCACATGGTTTTTGGCCCGACAAACACAAGAGCCAACAGACCGATTCCGATGATAATCCGGAGTACACGCTCTATATTATGAACGTTTTGCTTCATATCGTTTTCTCCTTTCCTCTTCATTAATAGGGACGCTTATCAAGCTTATATTAGAGTATAATAGATTCAGTCAGATTCAGCCTTAAACAATTTTTCCAGCTCCGCCGGAGGCCCCCGCCGGAAGCCAGGATTATTAAGAAATGAAAAGATGTAAAGCGACCCTTTTAATCCTCGCCTCTCTTTCGCTCTTGCTGTTTTATCCTGTGGCGGGCGTGTTCGCTGTTACTTTCCCCGACAAACCTGACAACAAGAATTTCTATGTGGACAAGGCGAATCTCATAAACCCGCAGGATGGCGAGACGATCAATAAAATGGCCCTCGACCTGCTGGTAAAGGAAAAAGTCCCCATCTACGTCGTGACAATCAACTCCCTCTCAGAATACGAAGCCGAAGGATACTCCATCGAAGGCTATACCGCCGACCTGTTCGACAGCTGGGGCATCGGTTTTAAAGATAGGAATTACGGGATGCTCTTGCTGGTCTCCGCACAGGATAGAAAAGCCAGGATAGCTCTTGGTGGCGATTACGCGCGGACTTACGACCGGCAGGCGGCAGAAGTGATGAACACACTCATAATCCCCAACTTCAAACGGGGCATGTTCTCTGAAGGCATCGTAGAGGGCGTAAAGGGAATGGACGCTATGGCGAGGGGGCTTGCGCTCCCAAAACCGAAGCAGGCCTGGTGGGCTCTCCCCCTGATGGTTCTTGGCGCCGTCGGCTTTGTCCTCTTGATAATAAACCTGTTTAAGACCGGAAGAAGCGGATGGGCATGGGCGCTCATAGCCTTTTTAGGTATCGCGCTTTTCTTTATGATGCGTTCAGCGGCTCAGGGCGGAGGAAGCGGCGGCGGATTTGGCGGCGGATTCTCAGGCGGAGGCGGAGCCACAGGATCGTGGTGAGAACAACCATATGAAACTTGCAAGCGAACATTTCTCCGAAGAAGATTTAAAACTCATCTCCGAGGCTGTGAAAAAAGCGGAAAGCAAGACCTCCGGCGAAATTGTGCCTGTCGTGGCCACCGTGTCGGGCCGGTACGACAGGGCGGAGGATTTTTTTGGGCTGGTAATAGCTGTTGCGGCCCTCAGCCTGGCATGGCTCATCTTCCAGGATGTAACTCCCGCTAAAGGCGGCTGGAGTAGCGGTCTTGCCGTAATACACCTCTCCCTGCCCGCAGTTCTGGTGATAATCGCGCTCGGCTTTGCTTTAGGCTCCGCCACGGCCACCCTCTTTCCTTTTTTACGGCTTCCCTTTATCAGAAAGCAGGAGATGAGAGAAGAGGTGGAGCGGGCCGCGCTGGAGGCCTTTCAACGGTTTCGCGTCCGCGCCACCGCAGGCAGTACTGGAATTTTAATATACGTTTCGCTTTACGAACGAATGGCGCGTGTCATCGGTGACGACGCCATATCAGCGAAACTGAGCCAGAATGCGTGGAACGAAGTCCTCCAACTCGCAATCGCAGGGATGAAAGACAATAACCCGAAAGATGGCTTCGTCAACGCCATAGAAAAATGCGGCGATCTTTTAGCCGAGAGTTTTCCTATCGATCCAGATGACAATAACGAAATCACCAATGAGTTGAGGATTATCGACTGATTAATAGACCCCGCGTCATTGTGCGCCGCAAACTAAGAATCCTAGAGATCGCCACGGAAACCGATAGTTTCCTCGCGATGACACATCAACGAAATGTCATTGCAAGCCTTTAGCCCTGAGCGTTGAGCGAAGGGGTAGGCACGGCAATCCGCCCACTTGAATGAATGTCATTGCGAGGCTTGCCCTGAGTGAAACGAAGGAACTGGGTTTCCGTGGCGGTCTCATCCGGGATTGCCGCAGTCGGCATGGCCTCCTTCGCAATGACAATTAAGGCCGAGCCACCGCCTCAATGTCACCCCGCGCGCCAACACTGTCACCCCGCGCGCCAACACTGTCACCCCGGCCTCCCAGAGCCGGGGTCTCGCGCCGGAATAGATGAGATACCGGATCAAGTCCGGTATGACAATGAATATGAGCGCCCCCTCGGCCTGGCGGCCATACCCAT
>DRJW01000482.1 GCA_011052055.1 Nitrospirota bacterium | reverse complement strand
TTGTCCGGCAAAGAGCATTCGATAAGCAAAGTGTCCGCGCCTTTAGAAAGCTCTATCAGCTCCTCGCAATACCCTGTGTCGCCCGAATAGGTGAACGTGAGGCCTGCGGCGCCGATTTTCTCGAACCGGTACTCGACAGCGTTCGCGCTGTGTAGCATGGGAGCGGTCGTATAGCGGATACCAGCCTTCTCCCATGTCTCATCCATCACCTCGTCAACCGTGATAGTGTAATTCTCCGACAGCAAAAACTCGCCCCAGATATCTATGAGACCGTCGAAAACTTTTTCCTTGAAACCTTCCGGGGCGACGATTGTTATATCCTTTTTCGGCTCAAAGCCGAGACAATGCCGGTAGCTGAACAAAAAAGGTATCAGGTCGGCGCAATGATCTGGATGGTGATGGGAGATAAATATAGAGTCGATGTCATACGGGTCGATCCCCTCTGCCACGATTCTGTTTATGGCGCCAGGGCCAGGATCGATTATTATCCTTGTGGGGCCAATGGAAAGAAAATAACAAGCCGGCGTTCTGGCCGGATTAGGAGCGCACGTGCCAGTGCCCAAAAGCGTAAGCTCCATCATATCCTCAAAAGCAGACGCTCAAGAGAGCCGGTATGGTAGTGGCCAGACAAAAACTCCTCAGAGCCGAGAATGTCGAGATGCAGAGGTATCGTGGTTTTTATCCCGCCGATATGAAACTCCGAAAGAGCCCTGTTCATTTTCGCCAGCGCCTCCGCCCTGTCGATACCGTGAACGATAAGCTTGGCCACCAGCGACTCGTAATGGGGCATAACCTCCGATTCCACATACAAAGCCGTATCCACCCGGATCCCCGGCCCGCCCGGAATGTTAAGGCCGGTTATAATCCCCGGATTCGGCGTGAACTTATAAGGATCCTCCGCGTTTATCCTGCACTCGATACTGTGCCCGTGAATACGGATATCGTCCTGGGTAAACCGCAGTTTCTCACCAGAGGCGATTCTTATCTGCTCCTTTACCAGATCGAGCCCCGTCACACATTCGGTGACGGTATGCTCCACCTGTATGCGCGTGTTCATCTCGATAAAATAATAATCCCCGTTTTTATCATAAAGAAACTCCACAGTACCCAGGCTCTTGTATCCGATTTGACGGGCCAGCGCCACGGCGTGCCCCGATATTTCCTCTCGTGAGCTTTCACTTAATTGTGGCGACGGCGTCTCCTCGATCAGTTTTTGATGGCGCCGTTGAATCGAGCAGTCTCGATCTCCCAGGCTCATAACGTTTCCATGAGAGTCCGCCATTATCTGGATTTCGATATGTTTTGGATCCTCGATATATTTTTCAAGGTAGATCGACGAGTCTCCAAAAGCAGAGCCAGCTTCGGAGCGGACTATCTCCAGCGCCGAGGCAAGCTGTGGCGCCGATTGGACGATCCTCATCCCGCGCCCTCCACCCCCGGCTGAGGCTTTTAACATAACCGGATATTTTATTTCATCGGCTATCGATAGCGCCTCCTCGGTGGACTGTAACGTCCCCTGCGATCCGGGAATCACCGGCGCCCCGGCGCTTTTAGCAAGCTCCCTGGCGTTCGATTTTTGCCCCATCCGGTGGATATGATCCGGTGACGGCCCTATAAAACTGATTTTACAAGACTGACATACTTCCGCGAAAGCCGCGTTTTCCGCCAAAAACCCGTAACCGGGATGGATGGCGTCCGCGTCCGTTACCTCGGCGGCGCTGATGATCGACGGCACGTTAAGATAGCTCTTTTCCGATTCAGGCGGGCCGATGCAGACCGACTCGTCGGCGAATCGCACATGAAGCGAATGCTCATCAGCAGTTGAATGGACGGCGACTGTGGCTATACCCAGCTCCTTGCACGCTCGAATGATCCGAATGGCGATCTCGCCCCGGTTTGCAATAAGGATTTTTTTAAACATCAGCAAGTAAAAACAGTTCGGTGACGAGGCCCGCCCGGCTCAACGCGGCTCAATTTCAAACAACGGCATGTCGAACTCCACCGGCTTCCCGTTTTCCGGAAAAATCGACACGACCCTTCCCTCCACATCGCTCTCTATTTCATTCATAAGCTTCATCGCCTCTATTACGCATAGCGACTGCCCAGGGCGGACGATATCTCCCTCCTCGACGAAAGGAGGAGATGTGGGCGAAGGCGCCCTGAAAAAAGTCCCCACCATCGGAGCCTTAACAATATGCCCCCCGGCTGTGGCTTTCCCGGAAGATTCAGCTGTACCGGCCATAGGCGCGGACGAAGAAGATGACGCCGTTTTAGCCACTGGCGGCTCCGGCGTGATACTCGCCTCCGGCGTGATACTCGCCTCCGGTGCGATACTCGCCTCCGGCTGGATATGGACAATCTGACGCTCAATCCTGGCCTCTTTTTTCATCAGCACACGCAGACCCTCCTGCTCCACCTCGATCTCGGCAATACCGCTGTTCTCAAAAATTCGAATCAGCTTTTTTATTTCCGAAAGATTCATCAAGAGCCCTCTGTTAGTTTTTCGGTATTAATTCTATACTAAAAAGAGCCAAAATCGATAAAAAAGGTTAATTTATTTAATTAATCGGCTCTTTTACACAGATTTTTACCGATTTTAGACATTCTAATATTTTTATTTTTGACACATAACATTACATCTAATAATCACGGGAAGTTGCTAAAACTATAAAGTCATTTAGCTTGCCAGGAAGCGAACGATTTCTTACGCTCACATATAAAGGTCTGATTATTGAGCGTTACCATTGGCGGCATTTAAAATCGCGCAGGCTTTTGCTTACCATTGACGTCTTTATGCGCCGACGTGTAGAGTTTAACAAATAGTTTTTTGGTGAAAGAAAAAATGTCAGAGACAGTGGCGCTGGTTATTCTGGACGGATGGGGCATGTCCGGCCTCAAAGAGGGAAACGCCATCGCAGAGGGAATGACGCCTGTCTTTGACCAGCTAAACAAACAACGCCCTCCCATCGCAATTGACGCATCCGGCGAGGCGGTCGGGCTTCCGGCGGGCCAGATGGGCAACTCGGAAGTGGGGCACCTTAACATCGGAGCGGGCAGAGTGGTTCACCAGGATCTGCTCAGGATTTCCAAATCGATTGATGACGGCTCGTTTTTCAGAGTTGGAGAGTTACAAAACGCCATGAACCGCGCAAAGCGAAACGGATCGGCTCTGCACCTTCTCGGCCTTCTATCCGACGGCGGCGTTCACAGCCATATCAATCACTTGTTCGCGTTTCTCAAACTTGCCAGACAGAGCGGCGTTGACGATAAAGTGTTTGTCCACCCATTCATGGATGGCCGGGACACATCGCCCACCGCAGGCGCAGGTTATATAAAGCAGTTGGAAGAGGAGATCAAACGTATCGGCGCGGGCCGGATAGCCACCGTCCAGGGGAGGTTTTACGCGATGGACAGGGACACGCGCTGGGACAGGGTTCAACGGGCGTACAACCTGATGGTTGATGGAGAGGGGAAAAAGTTCAGCTCCGCCATCGATGCGGTTAAAGCCAGTTACAAAAACGATGTGACCGACGAATTTATCGAGCCTGCCCTTATCGCGGGCGACGGGGCTCCGGCAAGATTAATAAGCGATGGTGACGAAGTTATCATGTTCAACTTCCGGGCCGACAGGATGCGGGAGATCGTCCGCGCCCTTTATGACCCGTCCTTCTCCGAGTTTGGCAGGAAGACTGTCGTCAAGGTGAACGTGACCTGCCTTACAGAGTACGACGCAAGGTTCGGCCTGCCGGTGGCTTACAAAACGACCGTTCCAGAGCGCGGCCTGGGACAGACGCTGGCGGAAAACAGTTTAAAGCAGTTTCGAACCGCAGAAACAGAAAAATACGCCCATGTGACCTTTTTCTTTAACGGCGGAATCGAGAAAACTTATGAAGGAGAATCACGAAAGCTAATCGCCTCGCCCAGAGTGAGAACTTACGATCTTAAACCGGAGATGAGCTGTATGGAAGTTACCGGCGCGATAGTCGGAGCCGTCGAATCGAAACAACACAAGGTTATCATCGCAAACCTGGCCAATGGCGACATGGTGGGGCACACGGGTGTTTGGGAGGCGGCGTTAACGGCGGTGAATGTTGTCGATACCGCCGTCGGGCGAATAATAAAAGCGT
>DRJW01000481.1 GCA_011052055.1 Nitrospirota bacterium | reverse complement strand
CCGGCTTGTCGTTATTGGTGACGGCCAGCAGTGTCCCTTCGAGTTGAAACTCGATCAGAAACTCTTCGAGCTTGACAAGCCTCGGCTCGCCGCCGATAAATACCGTCCCCTCTACATATACTTCCCGCCCCTCCGTTTCCAGCTTCAACCCGATAAGAGCCATGAAATTTCTTTTGATAGAGCTTGTCGTTGTGGAGATGACAACACCCCTCGACTCCGCCAGATACGGCGCGTTTACCATATTGACCGATTCATCGACATAGTTTTGGAGCGCTCCTTTGAGGATCGATTGTGTGATCGGCCTCTGGTCGATCTCCGCCAGCTCTCCCATATATTCAATATGAACTTTTTTCAACGCTCCTTGCCCCATCTGCGAAGTAAACGAGCCCATCTGCTCGCCAAGTTTAAGGTATGGCCTGACCAGCGCGATATGCTCTGGATCGATGGAGGGCATGTTCAGGGCGTTTCTTACTATCCCTTTATCAAAAAAATCGATGAACTGCTCGGCCACGGCGATGGCCACGCTCTCCTGGGCTTCGGAGGTGGAGGCGCCAAGATGCGGAGTGAAGATAACCTCGTCGAGGCCCAGCAGAGGGTTGTCGCCCGGAGGCTCATTCTCGAACACGTCGAGCGCCGCTCCGGCGACTTTTCCATCTTTGACGGCTTCGGCCAGAGCTGTCTCATCGATTATCCCTCCTCTGGCGCAGTTGACGATCTTCACGCCTTTTTTCATTTTATCGAACGCCTCGGAGCCGATCATATGTTTTGTGTCTTTGGTCATGGGAGTATGTATGGAAATCACGTCGGCGCGGGCGTACAGCTCATCGAGAGAGACCAGCTCCACACCCAGCTTCTCCGCCGCGTCGTTGCTGATGAAAGGATCGTAAGCGATGACGCGCATCTCCAGCCCCCTGGCCCTTTTCACCACAATCGACCCGATCCTGCCTATTCCCACCACACCCAGGGTTTTCCCGTAAAGCTCCATCCCCATAAACTTTTTCTTCTCCCACTTTCCCGCCCTGACCGATGCCGTGGCCTGGGGAATCTGGCGGCACATGGCCATCATCATGGAAATGGCGTGCTCGGCGGTGGTAGTCGTGTTTCCGCCGGGTGTGTTCATCACGACGATACCTTTGGCAGAAGCGGTTTGCTTATCCACGTTATCCACCCCGATACCGGCGCGGCCTATCACTTTAAGGTTTTTCGCGGCGTCTAAAACCTCCGGCGTCACCTTTGTGGCCGAGCGGATAATCAGCCCGTCGTATGATCCTATAATGTCGATAAGTTGCTCAGGCGTCATCCCCACTTTGACATCGACATCGATACTAGGAGCGTCCCGCAAGATTTTCACGCCATGTTCCGACAGTTTATCGCTCACTAATACTTTGGCGTTATCAGTCATTTAAACATTTACCTCTTTAGTTCAATAACGTTCGTTGAGAATAGTTTCGGCGGCGCCCACGCCCTTTCCGGGCATAACGTCATGGCCGTATTTAGCCAGCGCCATTTCCACGGCGGAAAGCGCGACAATCATATCAAAAGAATCGAAGTAACCAAGATGGGCGATACGGATTATTTTACCTTTCAGGTGATCCTGCCCTCCCGCGAATGTAACGCCATAATTTTCACGAAGCTCTTTGACCAGCTTGCCGCCGTCGATTCCTTCGGGAAGATAGACGCCGGTGGCCGAATTGGCGGGGGCGTCTGGCGCCAGCGGCTTGAGCCCCACAGCGGCGCATCCGGCCCTGGCGGCCCTGGCCAGGCATTCGTGCCGTTTATAAGTGTTGTCGAGCCCTTCTTCAAAGAGTATCTCCAACACTTTTCGCAAACCGACGATTAGCGAAACCGCAGGAGTGTAGGCTGACGTGTCTTTGGCAAGACTGTCACGCTCTTTAGCCAGGTCGAAATAAAAATGAGGTAGCCTGCAGGTTTCCGACTTTTTCCACGCCTTTTCCGACAGCGCGATAAACGCAAGACCGGGAGGAAGCATCATCGCCTTTTGCGAGCCGGTCAAAAGAACGTCTATGCCCCACTCGTCCATCGGCATATCGACAACGCCGACGGAGGTTATTCCGTCCACGATGAGCAGTGTATCGGAGTCTCTGGTCAAGACGGCAAGCTCTTTTATCGGATGAGCGGCGGTGGTCGATGTCTCCGACCCCTGGGTGAGCACACCGGCGATCTTCCGGTTTTTGTCCAGGG
>DRJW01000480.1 GCA_011052055.1 Nitrospirota bacterium | reverse complement strand
GATCATGGCAAGTCTACACTGGCGGACAGACTGCTGGAGATGACCGGGGCTCTGTCTAAGCGGGAAATGAAAGAGCAATTCCTCGACGGGATGGACATCGAGCGGGAGCGGGGAATCACCATAAAAGCCCAGACCGCGCGCCTTGAATACACGGGCAAAGATGGCGTTAAATATATTCTAAATCTTATAGACACTCCGGGGCATGTTGACTTTTCATATGAAGTCTCCCGCAGTCTCGCCGCATGCGAGGGGGCGATTTTGGTCGTGGACGCCACCCAGGGTATCGAAGCGCAGACTCTGGCGAACACGCATCTGGCGCTCGACAACGACCTTGTTATTATCCCCGTCATAAACAAGATCGACCTGCCTGCGGCCGATATCGATTCCGTAGCGGGCCAGATAGAAGAAGTGATCGGCATATCCGCCGACGAAATCATTCCGATCTCGGCTAAAGAGGGAATCGGCGTAGGGGAAGTGCTAGAAGCTATAGTAAAACTGATCCCCGGCCCCGGAGGGGACAAAAAAGCTGTCCCCAGGGCGCTTCTTCTCGACTCGTGGTACGACTCTTTCAAGGGCGTTGTGGCTCTTGTGCGCGTGGTAGACGGGGTATTGAAACGCAAAGACATCATAAAATTTATGGCCACGGGAGCCCAGCATGAAATAGACCGCATGGGCGTGTTCACACCCAAAGAAAAAGATGTGGAGTCGCTGGAGGCCGGAGAGGTCGGCTTTTTCACAGCGTCGATACGCACCGTTTCAGACGCCAAGGTAGGGGACACTATCACGCTCGCCAAAAACGGGGCCAGCGAATCACTTCCAGGATTCAGCGAAACCAAACCGATGGTTTTCTCCGGGCTGTATCCTGTGGACGGCGACGAGTACGAGAAACTGCGCGACGCCCTGGGCAAGCTAAAGCTCAACGACTCTTCCTTTTATTTCGAGCCTGAAACCTCCATAGCGCTTGGCTTCGGGTTTCGATGCGGGTTTCTGGGCCTTTTGCATATGGGCATTATCAGGGAACGGCTCGAAAGGGAGTTTTACCTGACGCTTATCTCCACCGCGCCTTCCGTTGTCTATAAAGTGACGCTTACAAACGGCGATGTGGTGGATATCGATAATCCCGCGAAACTGGTAAACCCCAACGAGCGCCAGAGCATCGCCGAGCCGGTCATAGAAGCAACCATCATATGTCCGGAAGAGTATATCGGCGCCGTAATGACGCTGGCCAGGGAGAGGCGCGGCGTTCAGAAAAAAATAGAGTATCTGTCCACCAGCCGGGCGCAACTTGTTTTTCACATTCCGCTGAACGAAGTGGTGCTCGATTTTTTCGACAGGCTCAAATCGGTCACTCGCGGATACGCCTCGATGGACTACGAGTTTTACGGTTACAGCAAATCCGACCTCTCAAAGCTTGACCTTCTGGTTAACGGGGAGATGGTAGACACTTTATCTATGATAGTCCACAAAGATAAGGCTTATGCTTTCGGACGTGACCTGACAGATAGGATGAAACAGCTTATTCCCCGCCAGATGTTCGACATATCGATCCAGGCGGCCATAGGCGGAAAAATCATCAGCCGGACAAATATAAAAGCATTAAGAAAAAACGTTCTGGCCAAATGCTACGGCGGTGACGTTACGCGAAAACGGAAACTTCTGGAAAAACAGAAAGAAGGCAAAAAGAAGATGAAAAATATCGGCAAGGTGGAGATACCGCAAGAGGCTTTTCTCGCCATGCTCAAAACGGATAACTGACAAATGAAAGAAAAAGCGCTCGACTCCGGCAAAGACAGCGCGGAGGAGTTTTCTCCGTGGAAAGAATATTTGAAGGCGGCTGTGATAGCCCTGGCGCTGGCGCTGTTTATCCGCGCTTTCATAGTCCAGGCGTATAAAATCCCGTCTGGATCCATGTTGCAGACATTGCAGATCGGCGATCATCTTCTCGTCAACAAATTAGTCTATCTATTCAGTAACCCGGAGCGCGGAGATATAATTGTGTTCAAGTACCCGCGTGACCCCAAGCGCGATTTCGTCAAAAGAGTTATAGGCCTGCCCGGAGAAACTCTAAAATTGGCTCACAACACCATTTATATCAACGGCAAACCGCTTGTCGAGCCATATGCGATTTATCAAGACCGGTATGCGCCAAGCAGTTTCGGGCCGGTTACCGTTCCGCCGGGGCATCTGTTTATGATGGGTGACAACCGCGACAACAGCCAGGACTCGCGGGTGTGGGGGCCTCTCGACATAAACAAGATCAGGGGCAAAGCGTTCATCATCCACTGGTCATGGAGGGGGGACTCTTTCGGCGTGCGCTGGAGCCGGGTCGGCAAACTCCTGCTATAGTTTAGATGCTATTTTAAGAGAGCCTCCAATAATCAATTTTCGCTCACTTCGGCGATGACACTCTTACCGTTTGAATAGATAAAAAAACGGTCATGCAGTTTTATCAAATCCAGAAGTTTTGAAAGCGCCCCGGAAAGCTTCATATCCATAACATAAGAGCAGACACCCATAACAGGCTGGTCTTTTAACATCTTGCCCAGCGAGTTTTCAAAGTCTAAAAGGTCGCTATAGTCCCCGCAACAATCGAAACCAGGAGAGCCAGCTCCCAAAAGCCCTTTATATCCCTTTTCAAGCGCTCCAGTCGTCGCTTTGAGCCAGGTTGCGGCCGCCCCGACGGCTCCATGTTTTTCAAATTCTTCGCTCAGGCTTTCAATTATCAAGGAGCCATCCGACTCCATCGTTTCCACCGGGAGGCCTCCTTCGGCGAAGCTATGGCGGATATCGTCTGGATGTTGCCACCAGCAAGCCTTGAAGAGACGATACTTCTCTTTCGGCGCGGCCAGGAAATAGGCGGTCTCAAATTCCAGGACAGATTTTTTATCAGGGAAAACACCCAGCAAATGTCCTTTTTTAAATGTCCGTTTTATAAACTCGGAGGAAATTTCAACCTCGACAGGATCGCTCTCTCCTTTCATAAGCTTGACAAATTCATGCTTGTCTACACGCCATTCCTTACCCATTTTTATCGCCGGAATAGTTCCCCGGCGGCACATCTTGTAAACAGT
>DRJW01000479.1 GCA_011052055.1 Nitrospirota bacterium | reverse complement strand
CTCCACCTTGTCTACGTTGGCGGCATACTCGCATTTGTCGCAGTAGGCGATCATATCCTCGCCCGATTCGGCCAGCGCCATGAACTCGTGCGAGAACGCCCCGCCAATCTGCCCCGTGTCCGCCTCTACGGCGCGGAATTTCAGGCTCAGCCGTGTGAAGATCGCGTGATACGCCTTTTTCATCAGCGAGTAGCTTTTTTCAACACCCTCGTCGTCCGCGTCGAAACTGTATGCGTCTTTCATGGAAAACTCCCGCGCCCGCATGACGCCAAACCGGGGGCGTATCTCGTCGCGGAACTTGGTCTGTATCTGGTACAGGTTTACCGGCAGGTTTTTATACGACCTTATCTCACCGCGCACAAGGTCTGTCACCACTTCTTCATGGGTGGGGCCGTAGCAAAACTCTCTGCCGTTTCTATCCCTTATTCGAAGGAGTTCTTTACCGTAATTAAAGTATCTGCCCGACTCGCGCCAAAGCTGGGCAGGCTGGATCGACGGCATGATAACCTCCAGGGCGCCCGCCCTGTCCATCTCTTCGCGGACGACGGCTTCGATCTTACGTATAACTTTCACTCCCAGGGGGAGGAGAGTATATACACCAGCTGAAAGTTTGCGGATGATCCCGGCGCGAAGCATAAGCCGGTGGCTTGCAATCTCCGCTTCGGCGGGGACTTCTTTTAACGTGGGCAGATAAAATTTTGAAAATCTCAAGCTGGTTGTTTCCTTAATCAGATGATGAATAATATCAGAAAAAGAGCCGGTGACGGGCGCATACGTTCTTAAACCGTCCCTCCACTCCATCTGAAAGATTCGGTTAAAAGCTTGTAACCCGATTTATCCAGGACGGTTAGTTTTATCACAGCCGGTTTTTTCCTGTTGTAGATAGAAAGCATGATGATGAAATCCGACCTGGTGGCGACAGCCGCTGATTTTAGCTCTGAAAGCGGGAGCGACTCTGGCGCCAGGTTGCCGTTGCGCTTCAGCAAAAAGTGGGCGACATCAGTCGGCGCAAGGTCGAGCGATACTGACTCCCGTAAAGTCTCTTCTATTTTGGTAATGAGACGCCCCTCGTTTTTTTCCTTAGCCCGCCAGCTTATAAAAAGAAGCCTCACCGGAAGGCGAGTTCCTCTGGCTTTCGCCTGCCCTGGGATTATTGGCGCCGTCTTTTTGATGATTTTGGCCCTGGCGAATTTTTCTCCCACACTATCAAGCATGGCGACGGCTACTTTTTTCCCGTTCTGATCGACTATTTCGACAAACGCGCCCGCGCTTAGAGGAGTCAGGCGCGGGAGTGTAAGATAGACCGCGCCATTTTTTTCTTTTGCCACATAGCTTTCGAATACGGAAAAAAGCGCCGATATTCTCTCGGCTATCACTTGAGCCTTTCCACCCGCCAGAGCGCAGAGAGGGTTCAACAGTATCAGTGAAGCCGTAAGCGCCGCGATTGACGATTTTCTAAATAGCAAAAAGCTCATATCATTCCAAATATTTACGGGGAGGAAAAAGATTAATATATCACAGGCTTTTAGAGGCGCCCTTGCCCTTGCGTCAGGGAAAATAGATAGTAAAAAATATATTAAAATAAAGGCATAATTTTATTGACACGGCGGCGCCGGTAATGTACTATTCGCCTATATCGGCGGAACCCCCTTGCCCGCCATTATTCGCCTGGGTAGGGCTCCCTAACCCTGCCCAGGCGCACCCCCTTTAACTTGGAGCGTTTTAGTTATAGAATTGATTGAAAAAGGCATGCAGAGGCGCTCTTTTAGAATTAGGTTAAACCAGGTGTAATGGAAAAAGATAGAAAAACAGCCGTTATCACCGGCGCTTCCAGGGGCATCGGGCGGGCGATAGCCGAGACGCTGGTCCAAAACGGATACAGGCTGGCCATGATCGCCAGGAACCGGGCTGATCTTGACGAGTTAAGCCAAAGACTGGGCGGGTACGTGATCGCGTTACCAATATCCGCTGATCTCACCGATTTGAAAAATGTGGAAACCGCCTGTTCAAGCGTTCTCGAAAATTTCGGGACTGTGGACTTGCTTGTGAACAACGCAGGCTCTATCTATTTCGAGCCGAGCGTCTCCATGCCGGTCGAAAGGTTCGAAGAGACGATCCGGCTCAACCTTACGGCGCCGTGGCTTATGGCCAGGTTGCTGATCCCGGCGATGATAAAGGCGGGAGGCGGGACTGTCGTTAACATCGTTTCCATGTCGGCCCGCGACGGTTTTAAAAACGCCGCCGCTTACTGCGCCTCCAAAGCTGGCCTATCCGGTCTTACAAGGGCTATGCGTGAGGAGTTCAAGGAGAAGGGAATAAAGTTCTGCGAAATTCTGCCCGGCTCTACCTTGACCAGTGAGGCGCCGGAGAAATATTTCAAAGACAACCCTGAAGCGGAAATCCTGCTACCCGAAGATGTCGCGCGCGCCGTATTAGCAGTCGCCCTGCAAGGAGCGCACAGCGCCATCCGCACTATAGAGTTGACAAGACCGTTCAATCGCAAGGTTGCGCCATTGATACGGCCTTGACACAGTTAATAACAAAGGGCAGAATCAACGACGCTTGCATATTTAGGGGACCTCTAAAAATTGCTTTCGTAGCGAAATCGAGCGAAAAGTCGTCAGGCGAGGCGGCGAGACAAAATAGCCGCAAGCGTAGTAATAACTACTCTG
>DRJW01000478.1 GCA_011052055.1 Nitrospirota bacterium | reverse complement strand
TCGCCGGGGAAGAAAATCGTAGATCAGGCGACCCTTTCGATTTCCGAGGGGCCCTGGTCGGAGCGGATAAGGCTGAAGACAAAACCGATACCAATCGAAATCCATCCTTTCCCCGAAGACGGAAAGCCGACCGGTTTTTCCGGCGCGGTGGGAAAATATACTATTTCCGCGCAAGTGGCTCCGGCCACAGCCAAAGTCAACGATGGCATGACGCTAAGGCTCACTATAAAAGGCGGGGGATACCTAAAACCGGCCACCTCTCCTTTAAAACCCTCCATCGACGGGATGGAGGTGTACGACCCTAAAGTGATCGACAGCGTGGATAAATCTGGCGGCTCCATTGTCTCAACCAAAATAATCGAGTATCCGATGATCCCAAGAGAAGAGGGAAAAAAGACCATCGAGCCGTTTGTCGTATATACCTACGATCCTGATTCAGGAAAATATACTTCTCTAAAGACCCGCCCCATTGAGATAAACATTCTTGCCGGACCGGTGGTTAAATCCGCCGCCGTTACAGCGCGCAGTCTGATCGCGCCTTTAAAATCGGACATTCTCTATATAAAACCGGATAAAGATATCCTGGAGGATTTCGGCGCTCCATTACACAGACGCTGGTTTTTATGGGTGATTCTCCTCGCCCCTTTTCCTGTTCTGGCTGTTGGATGGGCCGTGGCAGGGCGAAAGAGACGATTTTTGACGGACAAGGTTTACTTTAGAAGTTACCACGCGGCGAAAACAGCAAAGGCGATGCTGGCTGAAGCCGGAAAAAAGGAGGAGCCTGCCGAGTTTTACGCGGCGCTCGATAAAGCTATACGCGGATACCTGGCCGACAAATGGAACCTGACGGCGCCGTCGATAACCAAGCAGTTTGTAAAAAAGCGGATGGAGCAATCTGGCTCCGAAAACGCCAATGGCCTTGTCGAGCTGTTTGAGGCGGTGGAAATCGCTCGCTATGCGCGGCATGAAATAAACAACATGAGCCTTCACCTTAAAAAAGCGAACGAGTTTGTCGAATGGATGGAGAGACAGGCCTCATGACCGGTTTTATCCAGCGAACAATCGTTACCGCGGCGCTTTTATCCGCGCTGTTGACCGCCCTGGCGTTCGCGGGCGCTCCGGCGGAGACTTATAACCGGGCAAACCGGCTTTACGCTGAAAAAAAAATATGACGCCGCGCTACAGCTTTATAACTCTATCGATATTGAAAATCCGGATCTGGAATATAACCGGGCGGCGGCTTATTTCAAGACCGGTCACACGGGAAAAGCGGTGTTACATTTCAGCAGAGCCCGTAGACTGCGCCCGGGCGACGCCGATACGCGATACAATCTCAACTTTTTGAGCGCCTACAAGACCGACAAAGAGGAGACAAAAGAGCCGGGCGTAGTCTCTGACGTTTTGGAGTATGTCGTCAACGCCCTTTCGCTCTGGACGATGAGCGCCATCGCCGCGATCTTCTACATAGCCGCAATGTTTGCAGGACTCGGCGTCATAATCTCTTTCGACACGAAACGAAAGAGATTTCTCACCCGGTCTCTTCAATTCCTCGTGGTGGTCACAGCGTTTTTGTTTACAATTACAGGAGCGAGAATCCACCAGTTCGAGCGGACAGACAGGGCGGTCGCCATCGCCGGAAATGTAGACGCCTACGACTCCCCTTCCGATAAGACCACCACGGTTTTCACTTTCCATGAGGGAACAAAGGTACGGTTGGGGCGCGTGGAAGGCAACTATGTCCATGTCACCCTTGCCTCCGGCTATAGCGGATGGGTGGACCGGGCCAAGCTTACGCGGATTTAGAGCCGGTCTGGCGGCGGAGTTCCTTTGCGTGATACAATCTAGCTTTTAAAATTCAACATCAGGGCTGTCGTTCAAATGATATTTCCGCAATACCGGGCGCGGCGCGCGCGGGCGTCTGAAAACCTGCGCAGGATGGTTCGTGAAAACAGGCTTTCACCCGATATGCTCATCTACCCGATGTTTGTCACTTACGGAAAAAATGTGAAAGACGAAATCTCATCCATGCCGGGTAATTACCGTTTTTCGGTAGATAACCTTGTAAAAGAAGTCAAGGAAGTCGAGTCGTTGGGAATTCCGGCGGTGATTCTGTTCGGAATCCCGGAGACGAAAGACGAGACCGGCTCTGAAGCCTACAACCCGGACGGGATAGTTCAAAACGCCATCCGTGAAATAAAAAACGCCTGCCCCGATATGGTAGTCATAACCGACGTATGTATCGACGAATACACAACACACGGGCATTGCGGAGTTGTCAAAGACGGGAAAATCCTGAACGACCCGACCCTGGAGCTGTTGGGCGCCATGGCGCTGACACACGCAGACACAGGCGCCGATATTGTCGCCCCGTCGGATATGATGGACGGGCGAGTCGGCGCTATCCGGGTGGCGCTCGACGATAACGGCCACAAAGATGTGGCTATCATGTCTTACGCCGCGAAATACGCTTCCGCCTTTTACGGCCCCTTCCGCGAAGCGTGCGACTCCTCCCCGCAGTTCGGCGACCGCGCAACCTACCAGATGGACCCGGCGAACGCAATGGAGGCGATCCGGGAAGTGGCGCTCGATATTGTGGAAAACGCGGACATCATAATGGTCAAGCCCGCCCTCCCCTACCTCGACATCATCCGCATGGTGAAAACCCAGTTCAACCTGCCTCTGGCCGCGTATAGCGTTTCAGGAGAGTTCTCCATGATCGAAGCCGCCGGAAGAAACGGATGGATAGACCGCGACCGCGCGATGATGGAGGCGCTCCTGTCAATCCACCGCGCCGGGGCGAATATGATACTTACCTATTTCGCGAAGGACGCGGCGAAAATTCTTAACGGGTAGCCCGTCACAATGTCATCTAACCACTCGCCCGGCATTTCCCGGACGCCACGCATTCCCCGTCTGCCACGCATTCCCCCAATGCTTCTGCACATCTGTTGCGCCCCATGCTCGCCCTACGTTGTCGAGGAGTTACAGCGCGACTATGATTTGACGCTTTATTTTTACAACCCGAATATCCATCCCGAAGAAGAATATGTAAAGCGGCTCGAAGAAGTGAGAGTCTGGACAAAATCGGCCGGACTTAAACTTGTTGAAGGAGAGTACGACGCTGATACATGGTTTGACAAAACGAAAGGTTTAGAAGACGAGCCGGAGCGGGGAAAAAGATGCGAGGTCTGTTTCGACATTCGCCTTTCAAAAGCGGCTGATGAGGCTGGCAGACTTGGTTTTGAAAATTACGGGGCTGTTTTATCCGTCTCTCCTCATAAAGACTCGGCGGTCATAAACCGCATCGGCTCTGATGCGGGCAAGAAGCGTGGCGTGAAATTTTTTGAGGCGGACTGGAAAAAAAAGGAGGGATATAAAGTTACGACCAGGATGGCCAAAGATATGGGATTTTACCGTCAGGATTATTGCGGATGCGTATATAGCAGACGCGGACGTGGGAAACAGTAAAACAGCGAGGTCTTGAAATGGAAAATTTACCTATATTCGCGATATCATTTGTTCCTTTTGTTTTAATCGCGCTCTACTTTGCTAAAACCCGCAGAGCCACTTCCCAAGCATGGATAAGATTCGCTCAAAGGAGAGGATTAGAATATAACGATCTATGGGGCGCCGGGAAAAGCCGGGGTCCTGGCGCATCCATGAAAGCAAAGCAGTCCTCTATTGTTACGCGGATACTATCTTTCGGCGCGATGCCCCGTATAACCGGGGAGAACAATGAATTTCCTTTTACATTATCCACCGTCAAAAAAGGATCAGGAAACAACCAGAGGATATACACCTTCATGGAGCTTCAATTGAAAGATTTACCTGCGGGCATGCATGTTTATCCAGAAAAAAGCGTTCATAAAATCATAAAAATATTCGGCTATCAGGATATTCAGACGGACGACGCGGATTTTGATAAGAAATTCATGGTCAAAGGAGAAAATCGTGAGCAGGTTTTATCCTACCTGACACAAGAGCGCCGTACAACGCTCAAAAAATATTATAAAGAAATCCCCAATCTTGAGCTTCGGCAGGGCGCTCTTTATATGGAAAGGCAGGGTCTTATTAAAAAGATGAGCGAACTTGAAAAATTGTTCATGGAATTGGGAAAACTTGCGACAGCGCTGGGGTGAGCCAGATATTCCGTAGTTAAATCATCCGGCCTGGTACAGGGTATCTATCTCGTTGGCGAGGTTTATATCTTTTTGAGTGACCGTATCACCCCGATCATGAGTTGTGGTTATGATTTTCACTTTTTTATACCCGATCACTATATCAGGGTGATGAGCAACCTCTTCAGCTTTTTCCGCCACTGTGGCGGCGAACTTGGCGCCATCGAGATATGATGAGAAAGTAAACTCTCTCTCAATCGCCGAGCCAGATTCAATCCAACCAGAATCCATAGCAGTCTCCATCAAATAGAAATTATTTCTCGCTCCTGATTTTTTCTATCTTCCTCTCCGTCGCCTCTTCGATCTTTGCTTTTTCGCGGCTCATATTCTGTGTCAGCTCATCTCTCACGGCCTCATGTTCCTCACCTGCCCAGTCGAGCTTTTCCAGTTTTTCGTTGGCCATGATGGTGAGCTCGGCGATTTTAGCCCCGTTCACTTTCCGTATTTCAGCGATCTGATTTTTCTGATTTTTTGTCAGCTTTTTCGCGCCGCCCAGTTTTTCCGATTTTTCCATCGCCAGTTCCAGCGCTGACTTCATCTTTTTTCTCCTTTTTATGTTTTCTTTCCAGAATACGATTCGACGATTTTTCCTCAACCAGGGTCTTGATTCTCATCCCCGGCGTCAAGGCGTCATTATGATCCATCGCGTTTAAAGTAGCCATCTCCAGGGCAAGCGCCTGGTTGCCGCTTACATCTTCTGCGATTGATCGAAACGTATCCCCTTTTTTTACCGTATAGATATGAATCTTGTACGGTGGAAGAGTTTTCCCGTGCCATTTCGGCCTGCCGTATCTCAAGCCCTCAATCATGTCCAGATACCTGTCCCGGTAAAATTGATAATCCTTGCCTCTACCAGACAGAATTCCCGCTTTTTCCTCCGCTTGTATGATCCTTACGATTGTATCCGGGTGAGTGGCCTGAAAACCGTGGTACCCCCGCCCGCCCAGTTTTTCTAACGTGCGCAGTGACTGGAGGAAACCGACTATCGCATGCGGATCGTATCCGGCTTCATGCGTTAAGATCAACCCCTCCTGGTCAGACTCCATTTCCATGTCGCGTCCGTAACCGAGCAGGATTTGCTGTGACAAAGAAGTAGTAATTGTCAGCCACGCTCCGGCGTTGGCCCGGATATCTTTGCTCGCAATAAGGCCGCCTAAAGCCAGCAAAGTCTGGCCGATGCTCTTTTTCATTTTTTTGACCGCGTGATGCCCTATAACATGGCCGATTTCGTGCCCGATCACCCCGGCCAGCGCCGCTTCGGAATTGAGGACGGCCAGCAGTCCGCGAGTGACATATATATATCCTCCCGGCAAAGCAAAAGCGTTGACCATCGCATCGTCCATAAGTTTGAAATGATACTCATATTGCGGCTCTACAACCTCGGCCAATACTCTTTTGCCAACTTTTCTTACATACGCCTGAAGCTTTTCGTCATCGTACAGGCCGTAGGCGTGAACAATTTGCTCGTCCGCCTTGCGCCCCATCTCCTCCTCGTCCGGCGCTTTAAAAAGGGCGATGGCGGGCTTCGGAGCGATCACGATAACAGCTGTAACTACAGCTAAAAGGGCTATGGATTTAACAGGTAAAAACATGATATATAACTTCCATATTTATCAGTTTAGTATACTACGTTTTTGTTTAAGGATTCTTATGACGCCCATTTTCGCAGACAACTTCAAAGGTGGCGGATTCGGAGGTCTGGCCGGTCACAGCCCCGTTTTCGATGGCTCACACGCCGCTATACTGCCTGTTCCCTACGATGGAGCGGTAAGCTATAAATCGGGCGCAAGAGAAGGCCCCGGGGCGATCATCGAGGCAAGCTGTCATGTGGAGCTTTACGACACTCAATGGAACGTCGACAACGAGCGCCTTGGACTGACTCTTCTAAATGAAGTAGAGCCGGATGTTTGCGGCCCGGAGGAGACCATCGCCAAAGTGGAGACAGTGTACGAGGCCACGCTCGATAAAACAGGGTTCGTCCTCATGCTAGGCGGCGACCACAGCCTTACAACAGCCCCGGTCAGGTCTCTCGCCCGCAGGTTTGAGAAAACCTTGACGGTAGTCCAGATAGACGCGCACACCGATCTTCGGGACAAATATCAGGGCTCGCCCTTCTCTCACGCCTGCGTCATGCGCCGCGTTATTGAACTTGCGCCGATAGTCCAGATAGGCGTCCGCAGTATATCGAAAGTGGAGAGCGATTTTATTAAAACCTCCGGGCATCGGGTTTACCCGGCGTGGGATGTGGCGGGACAAACCGATTGGATCGAGCCGATGGTAGACGCGCTCACCGAGAACGTTTATATTACTTTCGATCTGGACGGGTTCGACCCGTCGGTGGCTCCAGGTGTCGGCACACCAGAGCCGGGCGGCCTGTCGTGGGGCGACGCGATCAACATCATCCACGCCATCGGATCGAAACGGAAAATCGTAGGCGCCGACGTGATGGAGCTAAGACC
>DRJW01000477.1 GCA_011052055.1 Nitrospirota bacterium | reverse complement strand
TGCGGCTGGCGCCGATTTTTCAGAATTTTCTTTCACAGGCCCCCGTCACGATTAAGGATTAAAGCCGAGGTTTTTTATCACACGGCCAAAAGAGATAAAGAACGATGATTCTATGGATTATCAAAACCAGGGGTCAACATGTTTATCAGGTTTGCCGGTTAAAACCATAATTTTAAAACCTTTAATAAACATCGGTTTTTTCATCCGTCCCCGCAGGATCGCCTCGCAGGTTGGCAAACGCCTCTAGCAATCGCTTCTGTTTTGCCGTAAGACGGGATGGCACGTTTACGATCAGGCGCACATACTGATCCCCTTTTGCGCTTATCCCACGTCCTTTTAGCCGGAATACCGTCTTGCTCCCGGCGCCGGGGGGGACGGTCATCTTTACATCGTTGCTGATTGTGGGAACGGTAACGCTCCCTCCCAGCGCCGCCGTCGTAAAAGGCACAGGCGCATGGCAGAAGATATCGTTTCCCCTCCGGCGAAAAAACGGGTGCTCCACGGTTGAAACGGTAATGATAAGGTCGCCGGAAGGCCACAGCAGTGTCCCTGCGTCCCCTTTGTCCCTGACCAGAAATCTGGCGCCATCGGCTACTCCCGGTGGAATCGATATATTTACTTCCCGGACTCCTTTAATCCTGCCGCGCGCCTTGCACCTTCTGCACCTGACTCTTATAACGTCGCCCCCGCCCAGACATTGCGGGCAAAGTTGATGGCCCGCATAACCGCCCGCTCCAGCAAGCGCCCTGCCCGCGCCCTGGCATAACGGGCACACCACAAACGACGCTCCGCCTTTGGAGCCGTTACCGGAGCAATCGGCGCATGCGACATAGGCGTCAAACTTCAACCGTTTTTTAACGCCTCTGATGACCTCTTTAAAAGAAATGGAAATCAGCTTTTCAATATTTTCCCCCGGTAAAGGGGTAAAGTTTAAACCTCCGAAAGCTTTCGGGCCGAACAGCGAGCCTATGCCTTTCTTGAAAAACCCCCCGCCCCCTGGTGGATGGGAGGCAAACCCAGGCGCCTGACCACCGGCGCTATTTTCTTTTGAATCCCTGATGGTTTTATAGGCGCAGGTTAGCTCGGTAAATTTCTCTTCAAAACCATAGGCTGCCATATTAAGGTCAGGATGGTATTTTTTCGCCAGTTTGCGGAACGCCTGCTTTATCTCTTGCTCGCTGGCGTATGCGTTAACGCCCAGAACCTGGAAAGGATTTCTTGCGGGAAGTCTTTTATTCATTATCCGTCAGCTCGTCATCGCCTGCATGGTTTCTGGCTATGAGCACTTTGGCGTGCCGCACCACCCTGTCTTTGAACATGTATCCGGGCGCAAACTCTCTTGTAACCTCTCCGTCCGCGCGGCCTACCGTATCTTCCATCTGAATGGCTTCGCTGGTGGCGGGGTCGAACGGTTTGTTGACCACATCTATCCTGCTCAACCCATGTTTTTTTAAAATATCCAGAAACTGCTCGCGCGTAAGCCTTACTCCTTCGCTTAACTGCGTGATATCTGCGGTTTCGTTTTCCACCGCCTCGCTGGCCTTATCCAGATTATCGAGCGCTGGCAGGAGGTTTTTTACAAGAGACTCGGTAGCGTATTTCGAGCGCTCCTCGGCCTCCCTGGCCATACGTTTTTTGTAATTGTCGGCGTCGGCCACCGCGCGCGCTGTTTTATCCTGGGCTTCAACCAGTTCGCTCTCGCGCATTGCAAGCTCATCTGTAAGGTTGTTTACTATCTCTTTTAGCCTGTTGATCTCGTCTTTTTTCCTTTTGGGAAGCTCCTTTTTCTCAAGTTTCGATTTTTGGCGCTTGAGCTCTTTTGGCGCCGGAGCCTGCCCGTCCCCTGAATTCTCCATAGCTTCCACCACCTCCGGGGACTCCGGCTCGCTCCCGTCATTGATCGATATTTTCAATTTGCTCTCCTGGTTCTATCGCTCGACAGCCTCTCGCCTACAGACTTTGCCGCGTATGCCACAAGGGCCATAACGTGACCATAATCCATCCGTTTACGCCCGATTATTCCAACCGCGCCTTCCATGCCTCCGTATCCCGAAAAAGGATGCGTAATTACGCTAAAACCGCTTAATCCTTCGATTTGGGATTCGGCTCCTATGGTCAGGTTTATTCCGTCACTTTTAATACACTCATCCAAGAGCGAGACGAGCTTCTCTTTTTCGCTCAATGTTTCAAAAAGCGCTTTTATTATCTCATAATCGCCGGAGCGATCCGACTGGCTCAACAGGTTGTTGGCGCCTTCGATATAAATTTTATCGGCGTTGTCGTGGTTCGCCTGTTTTTCAATCTCCTCGGTTACCCAAAAAGCGGATATCATCATCTTGTTCGCCTGATTTTTCTCTTTCTGGATCTCCCTGAACAGAAGTCTTCTTATCTGAGCCAGGCTGAAATAAGAAAACCGATCATTAAAATAATTCGTCATCTTGTCCAGGGAATCCTGTGAAATATCATCCCTCGCCTTAATAAAATAATGGCGCGTCTCTCCGTTCGCCATTATTATCACCGCCAGCGCCATCCTGTCCCTTATATGAACAAACTGAGCTTTCTTTATCGGCGCGGAGCCTAAAGATATTAACCCTGCCAGGGAGGCGTGGCGTGACAGGCTTGAGAGCGATTTTACGACCGACTCCATCAGGCCGGTAAGCTCCAGCCACTCGAAACTGTATGCGGCGCGGTGAATGTCTTGCGCCTGCTCACTCGATAAATCGACCGGCTCGACCAGGTATAAAGCGTAGTAACGGAACCCCTGATCGGTGGGCGTCCGGCCTGCGGACGTATGGGGTTGCGACAAAAAACCGGCCTCTTCAAGCTCGGCCATTACGCTCCTTATGGTGGCGGGAGAGAGGTTAAAATCATGCGATTTTACGATGGCTCCAGAGCCCACAGGCTCCGGCTTTTCAATATAACTCTCCACGACAGCTCTTAATACTCCACAAGCGCGTTCATTAAGCATTGGGACAACATCCTCAGGATGCATGGAAAAGCATAGCTATCTGCTGTTTTCATTATAAAAACAGATGGATTTGTGTCAAGGAGAAGATAAAGCCAGGTTTAACAACGGCGGCGCTTGTTTTGCGTCATCTAAGGTTTTTTCGATAAATCATTCTTGAGAATGGGCGCAAATGACTCAAGAACAGCCTGAACAACGTTTACAGGAACCGCGTTACCGGCCTGTTTTCTTGCTTGCGAGTCTGGCACAACGATTTTAAACTTATTGGGAAATCCCTGGAGTCTCAGCATTTCCCTCGGCGTTAATCTTCTCTCCCCGTTAACCAGCAAATAATTGTGCGACGCGCCGGCTCTCAACGCGCATGAATATGGGTATGAGCATATGTTTCCAGCTTTATTTTCATGCCATATTGATGGATTATGCTGTGATTTATGCTGTGATTTTCTTTTGTTTATAATCCGGCTAGACGCAAAATATTTTTTATCTACATTTTTCTCCAATATTTTGTCTAACGGTTTCATTTTTGGTTTTTTGGGAGGCCATGTAAAATTGACCGGCTTAAAATATCCAATTATAAAAATTCTCTCTCTTTTTTGCGGCAAACCATAATCCAGAGCGTTTAAAACCTTATAATCTATCCAATACCCCAGTTTACGCAACGCGCCGCAAATTTTTTTGAATGTGTATCCGTCTTGATGGCTTTTCAGCCGTTTGACATTTTCAAGAATAAATGCTTTTGGTTTTGTATACCGCAAAATTCTCACAATTTCAAAAAACAGCGTTCCGCGAATATCTTCAAACCCTTTCCCGTTGCCAATAATGCTGAAAGGTTGGCATGGGAATCCGGCAAAGAGAATATCATGCTGTGGAATATCTCCGTTTATCTGAGATATATCGCCAAATGGTTTTTCACCAAAATTGGCCATGTACATTTTTTGAGCGAATTCATCTATTTCGCTGGAAAAAACGCATTCTGAAGCAATTTTATGTTTTTTAAACACATTATTCGCGGCTACCCGAAACCCACCAATACCGGCGAATAAATCTATGTATCTAATTTTCATGGTCATTACGATAGCATAACACCCTTGCGCGAATTTAATTCAAATCAGGACGCTATCCGCCTCTTATAACTTTTGACATGCGCGACGACCTCATATATGATGGTCTACTTATTTTCGGATGCGGGGTGGAGCAGTTCGGTAGCTCGTCGGGCTCATAACCCGAAGGTCGTAGGTTCAAATCCTGCCCCCGCTACCATTTATCACGCGCCCCGCGCCCGCCGCCCCGTCGGCTCTATAAGCTCCGCCTGTCCCCTCCGCCTTCCCCGCCGGTTCTATAAGCTCCACCGGCCCAGCCGGTCCCGTCGGCCCCGCCAACCCGTCGTCCCTGCCTGCTCCTTAGCATCGCTCGATTTCAACCTGATGAATTTTCCGCTTGTTTTTACAAGGCGAAGCGCATAAAACAGCTCGTCGATAACAGACAGGTTTTTCCGGTATAATAATTACCAGGTTACGTCATAAAAATATCACAAGGAATTTTCCTGATTTTCTTGTTTATTTGTTACCATGTCGAAAGTGGCGGCTTTTTTTTAAAGGGGCATAATATGGACGATATTATCGGGATTTCAAAAGATCGGCTCAAAGAGGCCATCATAGAGCTGATTCGCCGGGCTTCGGCTGTTTTGCCGGAGGATGTGGTCGAACGCCTCAAAACCATGCGCGATCTCGAAAAGCCGGAAAGCCGCGCCAGACGGACGCTCGATTCTATATTCACCAACATAGAAATGGCTGAAAATGCGTCCCGCCCAATATGCCAGGATACCGGCACCGTGACTTTCGACATCGAGTATCCGTTCGGTATGAGGCAAAGCGACATCGAACAAGCGGCCAGAGAGGCGGTGCGGGCGGCCACGTCCAAAAATTATCTGAGGCCAAACGTGGTAGATTCGCTGTCAGGAGAAATTAAAGGCGACAACATCGGCGCGGGGCATCCCGCCATCTACTACGAGCAATCCGACGGCGATATTTTCAAGGTCATGCTTGTGCTCAAAGGGGGCGGTTGCGAGAATGTCGGCGCGCAATACTCCTTGCCAAGGCCAGACATGGGCGCCGGGAGGGATTTAAACGGGATCAAAAAAGTATGTCTCGACGCTGTGGAGACGGCGCTTGGCCGGGGTTGCGCCCCCGGTGTCCTGGGGATCGGCATAGGAGGGGACAGGTCGCAAAGCTATAAACTTTCCAAACATCAGCTCCACAGGAAGATAAACGACGTAAACCCGGACCCCAGGCTCGCCGAACTCGAAGAGTGGCTCTTTGAAAAAGGGAACAAACTGGGGATCGGCCCGATGGGCTTCGGAGGGGAGACGACCCTTTTTGCTGTAAAAGCGGGTGTGATGGACAGGATCCCCGCATCCTATTTCGTCGCCGTAACATATATGTGCTGGGCTTATCGCAGGCGGTCGATGACAATCACTAACGGAGAGGTGAGCTATGATTAAGCAAACAGGGATATGGGAGAGCGAACTAGGCGAAAGCCGCGCCATCGCATGTATCACGCGATTTAATCAACGTCGATAAGTGAAAACAAAGCGCCCTGTATAGGACGTAAGATATATAGCCAGGGGTTTACGCGCGCGCGGAGCCCCCGGCGGAGAGCCAGTCTTCGGGCCGGGTTTCGCCCCCCCGTCCTGGCTACGATCTTTGCGCCATTACAGGGTTAAGATAGGCCCCGTAGGGGCATGAATAATTAGCCAGGGGCGTTAGCCCCTGGAAAATCGAGAGAACAAATGTTTAGCCCCATAGGGGCGATACTAAAAATGCCTAATACTTACGCAAAACTATATTGCCATGCGATTTTTTCAACTAAAAATCGAACGCCGCATATTAACTCAAAAATTGAAATCAAACTGTTTCCATATATGAGCGGAATAGCTGAAAACAGCGGTTGCAATCTCGTCATAATCAACGGAACCAAAGATCATGTTCATTTGCTTTTGAATATCCCTCCTCGACTGGCATTATCGGACGCAATGCGGATTTTAAAATCTAATTCTTCAAAATGGATTCATGAAACGTTTCCCGATAAAAAGGATTTCGCATGGCAGACCGGTTACGCCGCGTTTTCTATCAGCCATTCCGATATACAAACGGTATCAGGGTATATTAAAAAACAAAAGGAGCATCATTCGAAAATTTCTTTTACAGACGAGGTTATCGCTCTTTTGAAAAAACACAACGTTGATTATGATGATAAATATTTATGGGATTGATCTTTCGCCCTTACAGGGCTAAATATTTTGAGAATTTTTCTTTCTCCAGGGGCTTACGCCTCCTGGCTATTATTTTTCGCCCTTGCAGGGCTGAAATATATTCATTTTGTTTCAAAAATAGCATGCCGAATAGGAATGACGGGAAACGCTCTGTAAGAGCGTCAGGTAATTAGCCGGGGGTGTAAACCCCTGGGTATCTGAAGAAGAAATGAAAAAGCCCCATAGGGGCGATACTAAACAGTGAAACATTGGGAGGCCTATAGATGATCGCAATCAACCTGCCGACAACCGAAGAGATTATTCGCAAGCTTAAAGTTGGCGACGAAGTACTGCTTTCCGGAATGATGGTGACCGCCCGTGACAGGGCGCATAAATATATGATCGAAGAGCGGCCCGACGACATCCGCGACATGCTAAAAGACACGATGATCTACCATTGCGGCCCCGTTATGAAACAACACGACAACGGAGAGTGGGAAGTGGTCGCGGCGGGGCCCACCACCTCTATCCGCGAAGAGATTTACCAGGCCGACGTGATCGAAGAGTACCAGGTGCGCGGTGTCATAGGCAAAGGAGGGATGCGGGAGAAAACGCTAGCGGGGCTTAAAAAAACCGGCGCCGTCTACCTCCACGCTATCGGAGGCCTGTCGCAGGTGCTGGCCAAATGTGTAAAAAGAACCGTCGGCGTCCACAAGCTCGAAGAGTTCGGCGTGCCGGAAGCCTTCTGGCAATATGAGGTTGTCGATTTCCCGGCGGTTGTCACCATGGACTCGCATGGCGAATCGTTGCATGAAAAAATCAGCGCGGAAGCGAATAAACGGAAACTGGAAATTTTTTCAGAGATGTAGTTTTTTTAAAGCCCGCCGCCAGAT
>DRJW01000476.1 GCA_011052055.1 Nitrospirota bacterium | reverse complement strand
TTTTACGGAGCCGCCGGTTTCTTCGCGTTTTTCGCCGCTGTGGCGCCGATGGCGCTCCTTCCTCTATACCGCGTATGGGTGAAGTTGGCTATGGCCCTTGCCTGGTTTAACACGAGACTGCTTCTGGCTGTCGCGTTTTATCTTGTAATTACTCCCATCGGGCTTTGCATGCGGCTCTTGGGGAAAGACCCCCTGGACAGGAAAATCGACAAACAGGCCACTACGTACTGGAAAGAAAAAGAAAAGCATGAAGATATCGCAAGGTATGAAAAACAGTATTAAGCTAGTGGATAACGCGCCAGGATTATCGAACAAAATGTCTACTGAACGTATCAAAAGACATTTCAATACGAGTCATGTCCACCCAAAGATCGGCGGCTCCCAGGTATTTGACCCTCAGCTCAATCGCGTCAACAGTCGGCAGTTCTATTTTAAATTTTAATTCAAATTCTTTCCATTTGTCCGCTCGGTCAAAATCAGCTCCGGATATGGCTCTTTCCGTAAATACTGTTTTTCCTTCGGAGCCAGCGACATCCATAATGGCAATATTATTTCCAGTTAAGGTGTTTATTTTGATTCTGAATATCGCTTTATATTCACCACGATATAGTCTTATATAGGGGCCGTAAACAAGGTGTCCCGGCGCGGTCTTCCCTTGGACGGCCCTCATCGATGAGCCAAAAGGAGAGCTGGTGTCTTCAATTTTCTCTCCGACTGCCGTCGCAAATTTGTAAGGGAAGCCGTTTGCTGAGGAAGTTGTGAAATAATCGATAAAAGATTGATAATCGATCTTTTTTTGAAATCCCTTTTTGAAAACAAAAATTCCATCTTCAGCGCTTATCGCTCCAAACGAGCGGGAAAGCAGTAAATCGTGAATAAGCCTCATCTGGTGGTAATGTAAATTTTGCGCGTCCTTCATGTCCAATAAAAGGAAATCTATATTTTTATCTTTTATAGATGGCCTGTACCCTGGCAATGAGATATAAGCCTCGGTGTTATGATGAATGTGAGCGAAAGCTCCAGGGTTGGTAATCACCTTAGCTCCATTCGGGATCAGCTTTATCGCTTTTTCTACTTTTAAAGCGTGTTTTTTATCGACTGTCCTTAAGTAACCAGCCCATGATGAATAGATGGGAAGGGCCCCATATTCTTTAACGAAATAAAGTTTTACGCATATCAGGCTGACAAGGATAATGAATACGGCCCTGACTCCAACGCTTTTCCCTATGTATGTCGCTACAGGGCGTGGCGTGGTGAAAATAAAGAAAAGAGCGATTGATAAGAAGAATATTTGAAGCGGTCTCTCCAAATCCTCTATGCGAATGCGAAACGATAAAAACGTATAATCAACTTTGCCAAATGTTATGAAATAAATAATCGCTCCGCTGTATACGATTATCAGGAGCGACAAAATATAGAACAGTATGTTTTTAAGCAGTAAAGCAGATGAGACCTTTTCAAGGCGATCAGACGCCCAATCCAACCCTTTGAGCACGTTGGACAAAGCCATGATTACAGCCAGCGACCAGATTGGAACGACCAGAAGAGGATAGTGATGCGTTAAACCTGAAAGATGCCCCCTTAACGACAAGAAAAGCTCCATTGACGGAGGCAGAAGCATTATAAATCCAAGCGGCGACAAAAGAGGCAGGATAAGGCCGTTTTGAAAAATAAAACCTTTCCATCGCTCAAAAATAATTACATTCTCCAGGCGTCCATTTATGATTTCCATAGGGCTTGTGACCAGCGTTTTTACGATTTCAAGCGGTGTGTCTCCAAGCCATGAATAGTATGAATAATATTGATAAGTCTCATTTTGTCTTAGATATGGATATCCGATTTTAAAAAGCGTGATCGCGTAAACTCCACAAAACAACCATGTGTAAAGGGCGGGTTTATATTCTTTTTCTCCAAGAGCCGCATACAGCGCCACCATTGACGCCAATATGAACGAATCTTCTTTGCAGATAACCAGCAGTACGACGAAAAAAGAATACCAGCCCCATTTTTTTCTCAACATCGCGTAAAAAGCGGAAAAAAGAAAAAGTGGCTCATGGGAAAGCATGTGGTAGTCGTAAAGATTTCCCATTTGCAGTCCGCCGGAGCATAGATAGGCTATTACAGCCAGCAAGGCCAGGTATTCATTTTTAAGAAAATGTTTAGCTATCAGAAACAGGGGAATGGCCGCAGCGCCTATGGTGAATGTCTGGACAAAGAAAATGACCCAGTAAGCGTCGCTAAACAGATAAAACGTGGAGAAGAACAGAAGTATCGGGGCGATATGCTGTTTCCAATAGTTGAAACCAGAATCATTGGTCCACATAAACTTTCCAATAGTAGTGTTATAAATAGCGTTATCGATTCTGGCGTAATCAAGGCTGGAAAGCATCAAATCCCATCGCTCCAGTGAAAGATGGGTGAAGTAGCTGATATAAGATATAGTGACGATAAACAGCAAAATCTGCGGCGCCGTTATGCGGAAATGAGACAAAATATCTGGTAACGAGTTTGTAAAAGTATTATGTGGGCGCACTTGTTAATCCCGAAGTTATTGCGCCCGTTCGGACAGAACAGATACGTTAGCGTGGCGACATAAGCAAAACATCAAATGACATTTCTCAATGGGACACACCTTTTCTTGCGAGAACGTTACTGAAAGTCTTCGCTATTATGTAGAGATCAAGCCAGAACGATTCTCGTTTCAAATATTCGGTTTCCAGGGCTACCTTATCTTCTATGGAAAGGTCGTCCCTGCCCATTATCTGAGCCCAGCCCGTAAGCCCAGGAGTAAGCTCGTTAATTCCAGCTTTTTCGCGAAGAGCCACCAGATCGTCCTGGTTAAAAAGCGCCGGACGCGGCCCGACAAAACTCATGTCGCCTTTTAAAATATGCCATAACTGGGGAATCTCATCGAAACTTGTTTTTCTTAAAAAACCGCCCACCGGAGTAAGGTACGACGCCGAACCGGTCATAAGATGTGTCGCAAGCTGGGGGGCGCCCACAACCATAGTCCTGACTTTCGCCATCCTGAAAAGTCTCCTTTGTCTCCCGACTCTCGATGACCAGTGAAGCACAGGCCCTTCGGATGTTGTCTTGACAGCTATGGCTATAAACACCATAAATAATAGAGCGACAGGCGAGATGGCGATGGAGAGAGTTATGTCGAAAAGCCGTTTCATAACCAGAGCCGTTTTTGGGGTATCGCCCATGTTAATGATTCACAACAAAAAAATCCAGGCAGTATGATAGCATTTTCAATCAGGAAAAAGCGTTGCGATCCATGAAACGCCACCGCAGGCGCCGCGCTTTACAACAATAGCATAACCGCTTATAATTTATGGGGATATGAGAAAAAGGATAACGCTCACCAACCCGAAATCATATTTCGTCCTGTTAACGGACGCGATTCTGATTTTTCTCTCTTATTGGCTGGCGTACGCGCTCAAGTTCGAGTCGTTCTACCCGCCTTTTCATGTAGCCGATTTTTTCAAAGAGTCGGTAGGGCCGATAATAATAATAAAGCTCGCCGTGTTTTATTATTACGGATTGCAGGCTGGTATGTGGCGCTACACCAGTGTCGTGGATTTATTAAACATACTAAAGGCCACGGCCGTAAGCTCGGCTATTATAATGATAGGCGTTCTTTTCTATTACTACACAGCTATCACCGGAACCTTCTCACGCACAGTGTTTTTTATCGACGCCATAAATACGGTTGTTTTCATCGGCATGTTCCGCCTCGCCATACGAATTTATTATAATAACGATCAGGGATTGAGTGGACTGCTAAACATCATAAAACCGTCCAGGACAAAAAGCGGAGACGGCGGCGGGATTCCCATATTGATCTATGGCGCCAATGAGCGCGGCGAGCTGTTGCTCAGAAGCCTCACCAGCGGCGCGAGGCCTCACCACTACGATCCGGTAGGCTTTATGGATGACGACCAGCAATATTGGGGCGGCAATATCCATGGATATCCCTCCTTTGGAGGCATGGACAGTTTCGAGGACGTGATAACACGGTTTTCCGTAAAAGAGCTGATGATCGCCTCACAGCTTACCGGAGAAAAACTGGAAGAAATAAACACCGAATGTCGGCGGCTCAACGTCGTATGCAGGGTCGTTCCGTCATATCTTGACTCTTCTCATGTCAGGATAGACGCCTCTCTACTTCGAGGCATACAGATCGAAGACTTGCTCGACAGGGAGCCTGCGACAATCGATTACTCAAAAATTGAAAGTTTTTTAAAAGGCGGGCGTGTGCTGATTACCGGGGCGGGAGGCTCTATCGGCAGTCAACTGGCTGTTCATA
>DRJW01000475.1 GCA_011052055.1 Nitrospirota bacterium | reverse complement strand
GCTCCACTGCAGGTGGCGGTCAATTACAATATTCCGCTGGTTTTTTACGCCGAGCATGGGGAGAGTGAGTATGGCGGGAAGGTGATGCATAAGGATTCGAACAAGATTCGGGACTTCGCCGAAGTGATCGAGCACCAGATAGGTGACGATCCGGCCAACTGGGTCGATGACGACGTGACCGAGGCCGACCTCAACCCCTATCTTTATCCCCCGATGGACGCAGTAGAGCGGGTCGGCGTGACCGCTTTTTATTTCGCCTACTTTTTTCGATGGAGCATGTTCGATAATTATGAATATGTGAAGAGCAAGATGCCATTTAAAACCCATCCGAAAGGACGCACCAGCGGCACCTTCACCAACTTCGATAGTCTGGACGACAAGATCGATCCTCTCTATTACTATATGCAGTTCATAAAGTTCGGTTTCGGGCGAACGGTGCGGGATGGTAGCCGCTTGATACAAAACAAGCATATTACTCGTGAGCAGGGGCTTGAATACGCCCACAATTACGACGCAGAATTTCCCCAGGACAATATCGGCGAGGCGCTCGACTATCTACAGCTTTCCCGCGAGCAATTCGATATGATCGTCGATCAGCATAGGAACCAGGAGCTGTGGATTCAGGAAGAGGGGGAATGGCGTCTGCGCTATCCTCTTCCTCCACTGGGCGCCAAAGTATGAACCGGCGGGCGACTAACATCAATGATTCATTTTTAAGGGGGTAAATGCGCCGTGGCTGTAAAAGATTTTCCGTGTGATTTGTGTGGTTCGACAGATGCGGTCGAGGTTCCCTATGCGCGGCTTTACACCAATAATCAGCCCGTTTATATTTGCCGAACTTGTGGATTCGTGTATGTGCGAAGCCGCCGGTCCGCCGAAGAGATCGCCGACTCCTGGTCAAAAGATCTTTTCGGCGAAGCCTATACCGCCCGTATTCCGGCGGTGGTGGCGCGGCAGACTTACGTGGCCGACACCCTCGATAAGCAACTTGATCTGAGAGGTAAACAAGTGGGAGACATCGGGGCTGGCGAGGGACAGTTTCTTGAAATTATAAGAGAGCGGTATGGGGCCAGGGTGTATGGCATCGAGCCTTCCTCCGCCAACTGCAAAACCCTTTCGTCAAACGGTATCGATCATTTCGAAGGCTCAATTGAGGCTTTCTCAGACACCGGGAGCGAAGGGATTCCCAACCTCGATATCATCACCATCATGTGGACGCTTGAAAACTGCATGTCGTGCCGCGCTATGCTGGCGGCGGCCCACGACGCCCTGGGTAATGGGGGCCACATCGCCATCGCCACCGGTAGCCGCTTGCTGGTTCCTTTCAAGAAACCTCTCCACACCTACCTGAGTGAAAACCCTGCTGATACACATTCCTTCAGGTGGAGCGCAAACACCTTGCGGGGCATCATGGCGGTGAGTGGTTTTGAAACGACCTATATTAATCATTATCTCGATAGCGACATCCTTATGGTCATCGCCACCTGGCGGCCCAAGGGGACTGAAATCGAGTGGGAAGGCGACGACTTTGTTGCAGTGCACGACTTTTTTGATCGCTGGCATCACGAAACGGTAAGATATCGCTAGGTGACAGCGTTGAACGGATCTGAATCGATACGATTGCGCGCCATCGCCAGTTGTCAACCTGATCTTGTCGTTTCATCAGAAGAGATAGCCCCTGCCGCCGGTCTGGACGCCGATTTCATAAAAAACAAGATCGGCGTGGAGAGCCGGGCCTTCTTGCGGAGCGACGAAACGGTCACCGATCTGGCGTCGGTGGCCTGCGAAAAAATATTCAGCCTATGGCCCGAATGCAAGCGGGACGAGATCGAGGCGATGGTTCTGGTGACGCAAAACCCCGACTACCGCCTGCCCCATACAGCCGCCCTCGTGCAAAACCGTCTGGGACTTTCCACCAGTTGCGCCACTTTCGACATCAATCTGGGATGTTCGGGATGGGTCTATGGATTATCGGTGATAAAAGGATTTATGATGGCCGAAGGAATGCGTAATGGCCTGCTCGTTACGTGCGATCCCTACTCGAAGATCGTGCGGCGGGATGATAGGAGCACAGCCGCCTTATTTGGCGACGCCGCCACCGCCACATGGATGAGCGCGGAGCGGGGCGCCACTATCGGCAGGCTCGACCAGGGCACTGACGGGTCGGGCGCCGATAAGTTGATCGTGCGCAACGGCGGAAGCGTCAATCCTTCGGGCGGCTGGTGGAGCGACATGAACGTTGAAACGCAAGGCAGGCGGGCCGACCTGGAGATGGACGGAGGGGCCATTTTCAATTTCATGATCAACCGCGTGCCGCAATCGATCAAAAACTGCCTTGACCGGAACGGGTTGTCTTTTGACGATATAGATTATTTCATCTTTCATCAGGCGAGCAGATTTCTCCTCGATACCTTACGCAAGCGGCTGAAGTTGTCAGAGGAGAAGTGCCCCGTTTACCTGAAAGATGTTGGAAATACTGTGTCATCGACTATTCCGATGACATTGCAGCGCCTTATGGATAGTGATAGTCTTGAGGGCAAAACGGTTCTGATATCAGGTTTTGGAGTTGGACTGTCCTGGGGCGCCAATATTCTCTTTTTTGGTGGGGGAAAAAATGACTGAGGAAGAAGCGCTTCGCCATATCACCGCCGCTGTGCAAGTGGCCGTAAGCAAGGATGTGGCGATCACCATTGAGACCGATCTGGTCGAAGAAGATATCCTCGACTCACTGGACAGTATGGTATTCGTTCTCGAATTGCAGGACGCCATCGGCAAGGAAATCCCCGACATCGATTTTGTCGCCGAGGGACTTTTTAAAGTGAGAAAACTGGTTCCCTTCGTCCAGGCTTTATAAAGATTCCCACGTGAACAAACTTAGCGCACAGGATTTTTGTAACGCGCTCTGCTCATGCGGCCTGGGCCCAGGCGACATCGTACATGTCCAGAGCGACTTGCGCCGTATCGGCCTTGTCGATTCAGCTTCGAACAAGGAGGCGATGTTAAAGTTTTACCTCGATGGTTTTCAAGATGTTCTTGGGAAAGATGGAACATTGACCGTTTGCGCGTCTTTTGAGGATTATGGCAGGTATGGAACCCCTTTTGTGAGAGAAGAATCTCCCTCAAGAACAGACACTTTCAGCGAGTATATAAGAACAAGACCTGGCGCCGCGCGCTCAATGCATCCCATCATGTCGGTTACAGGGCTGGGCGCGCGCGCAGAAGAGATTTGTGACGGCGCCCACTACGAAGGCTTTAGCTATGACTCTCCCTGGGGACGCCTGCACCGCGCCAACGCATGGATAATGTCTTTAGGCCTGGGCCCCGATCAGGGCGGCGCCACCTTTTTTCACTATGTTGAGCAGATTTACGGTGTGCCGTATCAATATGTCAAGATATATACTGCGCCGGTCATTGCTGGGGGACAGAAGATAAAGCGCTCTTTCACACTTTCAGTTCGCTATCTCGATTTTGGTATCAACAATGTTCCGAACAGGATCAAGGGACTGCTGGTCGAACGTGGAGCGGCCAAGATTGTTCCCGTGGGCAATGGCGTAATATGGGTGGCGCGGGCGCAGGAAGCAGCCGATATATTTATGGAGATGCTGGGCGAGGATCGCTATTTCTACCTGGATAAGCCTCCCACATTCAGGCAGGGCGAGATACCGATGGACGGGCCCACCGGACCGATGGTGGAGTCGTATGACAAAGCGGTTGCCAATGATTGAGACCACAGTCGGTGTTCCTCTTGTGTTGCCCTTTTTGGGGGATCGTGTTTACCTGCAGGGGACGACACTGTTTGACGCCCTGGCGCCTCTGGCCCCCCCCGGTTCGCCCGTATC
>DRJW01000474.1 GCA_011052055.1 Nitrospirota bacterium | reverse complement strand
TATTCCTTGCACCGCGCGTCGGTATTGGTCAGCAAGTCATAATTATATTGATCTGTCGGTCGGAGCAAAAGAAAACCGGGAAACTGAAGTCGGCTATATTGGGAAAAAACCACTTCCAGAACGGCGTTGATGCTCCCTTCGGAACTGTCTGAGTGCAAAGCTCTTGCCTTGTTTTCAACAAATAGCATATATTAGTGGTAATTATTCACACTGGACTGGAGGTTCGCGAATGACCACGGCTGTAAAAAAAACCATCTCCCTGCCGCCTGACCTTGCGAAAGAGGCGGAGGAAATCGCCAGAACAGAGGGGAAAACTGTCAGCGGCGTTATTCAGGACGCTCTCCGGTCTGTCCGCGCCAAACGTTTAAAAAAAGAGTTCCATAATATTAAAGGGTTCTGGAGTAGCAAAGCGAAAGAGAAAGGCATTCTCACGGAAAAAGAGCTTGAGCGGTATCTGCGCAAGTGAGAGTGGTTTTCGATACCAATATATTCATTTCCGCCTTGGCGATCCCCAACGGGCGCGCCGATGAGGCGATGCTTCGGGTAGTAGAGGGCAAGGCTCGACTCCCGGTGTCGAAAGCGATCATCCACGAGGTTCTCGATGTGCTGGCGCGGAAGTTTGACCGTGACAAGGAAGAGCTGGCGCGGGTTGCTGTATATCTCACGGAGATTGGGATAGTGGTTCGTCCCCGGCGCAAAATCAGGGTTCTTTCCGATGATCCGGATAACCGTATTCTCGAATGCGCCGTCTCCGGGGAGGCGGATATCATTGTTACTGGTGATAAGGCAATGCTGAATCTGGGAGAATACAAAAATGTTAAAATCGTCTCCTTAAAAAAATTCCTGGAATATGTTTAGCGGCCAGGTTAAAATCCGCCGCCACTCAAGCGGAGTCTTCGATTTCGGGCAAGAGAAGGTCTTCCAGAAAAAAAGCTGAAAATTCCGCTCTGCCGGATAATCCCGATTTTTTATATATCTCAAGAGACTGCTGTCTTGCGGTTCTTTCACTGGTTTCCCGGACTGCGGCGATTTCTTTAAAGCTAAAGCCTTTCAACAGCAGAAGTCCGACTTCTTTTTCCGCCGGTGTAAAGCTCCAGCGCGACATCTGCTTGTCTATAACTTCGCCCAGTCCTTTTAAATGCTTTTCCGCCTCGCTTCTCCACAGGGCATATTCTTTTTCTGATCGCTCCAGGTCAATAAGCAACTTCACATTTCTCTTTTTAACAGCAATATTTTCTCTTATTACAAGGAAAACGCCGGACATCGACATTATGAAAACTAAACCTTCAAAGAAAACATGGCCGGCGGAGCCGCCGTTAAGCGTGTCGTAGGTAATATCTATCGCGATTATCACAGCAATGGCGGCGAAAACAGACGCTATGGCGATATTGTCTTTTGACATACTTTAGGCTTTATCCCTCCTGATCTCAGACTGTTATCGGATGTGTCATACGGCCAATAGTAAAACTTTCTTTTTCGGATTATCTTATCAGCAAGATAGAAACAGAACAAATTTTAAGGAGGAAAAAATGCCGTTACATCCTTTGGTTGTCCATTTCCCTATAGTATTGGCGGTGATGACCCCAATAGCTTTCATCGTGGCCGGTATCATGTCGAAGAAAACCGAGAACCCGAAATCGCTATGGATAGCCACCACCGCGCTTTGCGTATTTTTCTCGGCATCGGCTTTTATAACCATGGAGCTGGGTGAACAGGATGAGGAAAAGGTCGAAAAGGTGATCTCCGAGCAGACTATCGAAAATCATTCTGACTGGGCCGAAGTGTTTACCTGGGCCACACTTGCGCCTCTCCTTTTTTCCGGCTTAATGGTCGCCAAAAACAACTCATGGCTGAAACCGGCGGCCATTGTGTCCAGCCTCGTG
>DRJW01000473.1 GCA_011052055.1 Nitrospirota bacterium | reverse complement strand
TTTTTCAAGATGGAAAAAGGGCACAAGCTGACCCGCGCGTCGCTTGAGACCCTCGCGATAATAGCCTATCGCCAGCCCATTACCCGCGCCGAGGTGGACGATATCCGGGGGGTGGATTCGGGCGGTGTGCTACGCGGCCTTATCGACAAAAGCATGGTAAAAACCATGGGCCGCCGCAAAGTTCCGGGAAGGCCCATGATGTATGGAACCACAAACCGTTTTCTTGAGTTCTTCGGATTGGCCAGATTGGCCGATCTCCCCACTCTCGACGAGTTTCAGGCGGAGCTCGGCGGGGAGATGGCGGGGCGTACCCGGCAGGCGATGATCGATTTCGCCCCGGATGAAACCAATCCGGACGATGACACCGGCGAGCTTGACGAAACAGACAATAACACCGACATCACGGAGGAAGAAGGGCAAAATGAAGTCCTTAACGAAACCAAAAATATCATCGAGACCGGTGATCTCAGCGAGACCGAAGACCCCGCCTGACGCTCCTTGTCTGGTTCGTCTCCACAAAATCGTGGCAAAGTCGGGTATCCTCTCGCTTCGCGCGGCGGAGCGGGCCATCGCCGAAGGCAGGGTCGCCGTAAACGGCAAGACGGCTAACGCCAAAGGCGCCTCGGCCGATCCTGAAAACGACACCATCGTGGTTGACGGGAACAAAATCGACACCGGATTGGCGAGGGTTTACCTGATGATGAACAAGCCGAAAGGAATCGTCACCACCCGCGACGACGAGCAAGGAAGAAAGACGGTTATGGATTTGTTGCCAAAATCGTACGCCAACACGCATCCGGTGGGACGGCTCGACATCATGTCGGAGGGTCTTTTACTGCTGACCAGCGACGGCGATTTTACGCAGGCCGTCCTCTCCCCGAAACATAGGCTCGAAAAGGTTTACCAGGTGAAAGTCCGGAATATCCCGGAGCGCAAAACTCTCGCCAAAATGGTTTCCGGAATCACCATCGAAGGGGACAAACTAAAGGTCAAATCGGTGTCAGTAATCGAAAAAACAAAATTTAACGCAAAACTGAAAGTCGTCATCGCCGAAGGAAAAAAAAGGCATATCCGCAGGCTTTTCGAAACCCTGGGGCATCCTGTGCTAAAACTCAAAAGAGTATCGATAGGGTCTATAACTCTTGGCGCCCTCAAGCCGGGCGATGTCATCCACCTGCCCATCGAGCTTGTCAACAAGACGATGAAAATGGCCGGACGCAAGCCAGCGTCCAAAGCTGGAAGATGCTGTAGAAAGCGTAAATGACGCCAACATCGGTTTGCGCCTCCGCCCCGGCGCGAATAGACCTCGCCGGGGGAACCCTCGATATCTGGCCTTTAAACCTGATGTTTGATGATCCCGTAACACTCAACATGGCGGTGTCGATCCGCGCCCACGCCTGCGTTACGTCAAGGAAGGATAAAAAAATAAGGCTCGTCTCAGAAGATGGAAAACTGAAAAAAGAATTTTCCTCTATACGGTCGATAAAACACGATCATCCACTTGGCCTTTTAAGCCGCCTTGCGGAACATTTCATAGAGCCTGGCGCAGGCGCCTTGATCGTCACCCGGTCGGAGGCGCCGACGGGCGCTGGCATGGCGGGGTCTTCCGCGCTTACCATCGCCTTATGCGCGGCGCTCACGAAAATAACCGGCGCGAAGATAGACAAGCGAAAGCTGATCGAAACCGCCAAAGATATAGAAGCGGCTCATCTAAAAATCCCCACCGGCCTCCAGGACTACGGCGCCGCCGTCTACGGCTCCGCCCACGCTTTTTCCTTTCCGCCAGGCGGCATGAAAAAAGAAAAACTGGAAAAACAGCGACAGCTCCTTGAAAAACGGGTTGTTCTTTTCTACTCCGGCGCGTCCCGGTTGTCGGGGATAAACAACTGGGAGATGTTCAGGCGTGTCATGGAAAAAGAGCGCAAAGCTTTAAACCTCTTCACGGAAATATCAGAATGCGCCCTCCGGGCCGTCGAAGCGCTTCGAGCTGGCAATATAAAAAGGTTCGACAAAGCGATCAACGATGAATGGCGCGCGCGCAAAAAACTTTTTCCCACCATATCCACGCCCCGCATAGACAAGGCCATCGGCGCAGGAAAACGAGCGGGCGCCACATCGGCGAGAATCTGCGGCGCGGGCGGCGGCGGATGTTTTTTTATGACCGTCGAACCTGACCTGCGAGCCGTGGTGATAAACGCCGTGGAGCGGACAGGATGTAAACACCTCCCTTTTTCACTTTCCAATACCGGCCTTAAAATATACGACAAACGTTAATTACGGGCACGATCCAGGTTTTACATAAGGGCGCCTCTAAAAATTAATTAACTACCCCGCCCTCTCCCCTCAAGTGAGATGGCTACTCTGCGCCAATCACGGGCGCCCACCCGTGGCGTAAGCCATCATGCTTGTCAGGTCATACGCGGCGTATAACTTTCACGATTTTCAGACTCACTTCATGTTGGA
>DRJW01000472.1 GCA_011052055.1 Nitrospirota bacterium | reverse complement strand
CGCTTGCGGATCTATGGGGGGGCGAGGCCATGATCCGTTTACGGCGAAAGCACGCTGTTGGCCATTATCCTTCTCCTTGCGACAGGTGCTCTGAGGAGATCGAAGAAAAATTTAGCGGCAGGGCCATAGCCTGGGCGCGAGAGGAAACGCAGTGAGCCAGCCGTTCCACCTGGTTATAGTCGGGATGGGCAAGGTCGGACAGCCACTTTCAGCATGGGCGTCTTCGCGCGGACTGCGTGTGACCGGTGTCGATATCGATCCTGTTGTTGTGGAGAAGGTAAACGCCGGGCATGTCTCCTTCGACGAGCAGGGCATGGCGCCCCTCATCGCCAAAGCCGTGGAGACGGGGCTTTTGTCGGCTACCACCGACCTGGCCACAGCTTCGGCCTCTGCGGATGCTGTTATCGTTATCGTGCCCGCTCTGGTGGACGAGCGAAAACAGATCGATCTGTCTGCGGTGATGTCTGTCACCCAAACGCTCGCTCACTGCCTCCCTTCTGGCGCGCTGGTGGCGTATGAAACCACTCTGCCCATCGGCGCCACTCGCTCGAAAATAGCGCCTGTTTTTACCGCTGAAGGAAGAAAAATCGATGAGGATATTTTTATAGTCTATAGCCCGGAGCGGATAAAATCGCGCCAGGCGCTCTGGCAGTTCGCCAATGTCCCGAAAATCGTCGGCGCCTATGGGCCTTCGTCCCGTGAGGGCGGCCTCGACTTTTACCGGCGCCTCTTTGATCGGCGCGTCATTGATGTCGGCTCGCTTGAGAACGCCGAGGCGGCAAAGCTGGTGGACATGGCTTACCGGGATGTAAACATCGCCCTGGTCAACGAGCTATCAGAATACCTTGCGGCCGCAGGTGTCGATATCTATACCGTGATTCCCGCCGCCAACACCCATCGTGAATCGCACCTGCACCAGCCGGGCGTCGGAGTGGGGGGGCACTGCACGCCGGTCTATCCCTGGTTTATGATCAACGACGCCCGGCGCCGCGAAAAACCGCTTTTGCTGATGGAGAGCGCCCGCGCCATCAACGACCGTCAGGCGGAGCGGGCCGTGGCCAGCGTCGCGACCGCCCTCGGCGAGATACCAGAAACACGTCTGATGATTATGGGCCTGGCTTTTCGGCCCGATGTGCCGAATGATACCCTATCCCCTGCATACCTGGTTCGTGATGCGGCCCGCAGGCTGGGATGGCAGGTTTTATTATGCGATCCTTATTTCAGCGACGCTTATATAGGTAACGCGGGGTTTAAGCCGACACGCCACGACGCGCCAGGCCATATCGACGCGGTTATAATGGTAACTGCGCACGCGGCTTTCCTTCCCCTCGACTTTGAGGGGCTGGCGAGGCGGGGCGTGAAGGTTTTTTATGACGGCCGCAACGCCGCCAGCTCCGAGGAGACTGCCACGGCGGGAATCATTTACCGGAGTCCGGCGACCTAATGAAACCGTCGTTATACAAACTTGGGGAGGCATAGGAATCGTTATGAAAAATACGCGGAATGTAGATCAGGCAGGAGGAACGACGGTTTTATTTGTCAATCTTCCAACCGTTCCTTGCATATCAATTCTGGATTACAAGATATGAATTTCAAGGTTCTGTTAATCAAGCCAAACATCCTGGCGCGCAAGGGCTTTACATCGCGGGGCATGATGATTCCTCCTATAGGCCTTGCGTATATCGCCCAGTCTCTGATCGACATTGGTTGCGATACGTCTATAATCGATATGGTCGCCGAAGATCCTGACAATTACTGGCCTTTAAACGAAACTCACGACTTTTGGGGCATGGGGGATGACGCTCTCGTGAAGCGAATAGGCGAGCTTGAACCAGATTTAATTGGCATTGGTGGTTTTACAAATCAATTCGGACGAATAAGGGATATCGCCAAAATAATTAAAAAGCGATACGGTAAATTAAAGATAGTGATTGGCGGGGTTCACGCCACAGGCTTGCCCAGACATACTCTCGAAAACATTGACGCGGACTACTTGATTATCGGTGACGGCGAGAAGCCAATGACTGATCTGGTCACGGCGTTACATGGCGGCGATATGACCGTTGTTGAATCTATCGACGGGCTGTGCTGGAAAAAAAATGGCTCAACGATAATAAATCAGAGGAAATACTTTAATAATGATATTGATGAATTGCCTTGGCCGGGGAGGGCGCTTTTTAATCACACGCAGTACAAGGCCCATAACGTTCCGATGCCCCTGATAACTTCCCGAAGTTGTCCTCTTCGTTGTACTTTTTGTGGCGCCCATACTATTTCAGGGAAAAAATGGCGTGGGCGCTCTCCGGTGGATGTGGCGGACGAGGTCGAATATGTTGTCAAGCGATTGGGGTATAAAAGCGTAGCTTTTTATGATGACGCCGCGAACGTTATCTCTGAGCGGCTCGTATTAATTTGCGAAGAGATCGCCAGGCGCAAGTTAGATTTTAGACTGACGATCCCAAGCGGCCTGATAATAAAGTATATAACGGAGGAATTGCTGTTGGGTTTGAAAAAACTTGGTGTTATCGGTATAGCCCTTTCAATCGAGCATTCCGACGAGCAAATGCGAAACAATGTGATCAAGAAAAAAGTCAGCATGGAGAAGATTGAAAAAGTAATAGACTTATGTGAAAAGCATAAACTCCTCGCGCTGGGCAATTTTGTGATAGGCATGCCGGGCGAAACTGAAACAACACTCCAGCGCCTGTTAACTTTTATTAGGGAAAAAAGCAAGAAATTTTCCAACATATCTGTATTTGTGGCTACGCCATTTCCAGGCACCGAATTTTATAATCAGTGCCTTGCCAATGGCTTAATAGAAGACCCGGCAAAGAATGATTTTCTTGATCTCGACACATATACTCCAAGTATCAGCTTAAAAGGACTCCCGCTTGATACGCTTCTACAATACAAGAATGAAATGGAGCGCACTTTTCAAATGGTGCGCGGCCCCGATTATCCTTCGGAGCGAATTAGAGAGATTTTTCGTAAACCAAATGATAAAGGCGCCAGGTACGTTGAAAAATGTTACTTCGCTGATTGAAGATTCCACATGGTTTTTTTCGATTGCGGCCGGCATGAACATACCAGGCTCTTGAAAAGAGAGAAAGTGAGCTACACTAATGTTGCTAGTTAATCAAATATTATGAGCCGGTCACGATCAGGTCATCGGCTGGTTCCGGGAGGTTCTATGACACACGATCCGCTAAAGATCGCGAACTCTTGCTTGAGCTGGAGCTTTAACGTTTCTCTATCGCCTGACGCGTCTTTATATCCATAATGAACATTCTTTTGGTCAATCCATCGGCCGTGCCCGGGCTTGCTTACCCGGATCGGGACAGCATGCGTCCCGTCTCGCTACTGTTTCTGTCCAGTTATCTTCTCAGGAAAGGTTATCGGTCGAAAATTCTGGATCTTTCAACGGCTCCAAACCCGCAGGGCGCGCTTTGCTCGCTCCTTGGCGCAGAAGATCCTAGCCCACTAGGTGAGCATTGCTCACTTTTTGGCGCAGAAAAACCGGACATCGTTGGATTCACCTCCACTACGGAAAACAGGTTCGCGGTATGGGAGATGATAACTGCTACGCGCCTGCTACTTCCAGATTGCTTGATAATAGCAGGAGGGCATCACTTTACACACACCGCCCACGAGGCTTTGAAAGCCATAACCGGGCTGGATATTGTCGTGCGTGGAGAGGGCGAGGTCATTTTGCTTAATCTTGTCCGCGCCATTGAAAATAACAGTGGTCTTGAGAAAGTAAAAGGGATTACCTTTCGTTCCGCGAATGGAGAAATTATTGAAAATGAGGACGGACCATATGAGATGAACCTCGACGAACTGCTGATTTCCGATGATGTGTTCGAAGATGTGATATTGCCGTATGGCAATTATAGCGACTTTATGCTTCTGCGTAATTACGAAGAGGATCAGCTAAAAGCGTTACCTATCCATGTCGGCAGGGGGTGCCCGCATAAATGCGTTTACTGTCTCTATGGCAAGGTAAAATACAGAACACGCCGGGCGGCCTCTGTCGCAAAAGAAATTGAGGAAAAACATATCGCTTATAACTGTGATGTATTCCATCTCCAGGATCCGAATATATCCAAAAACAAAAAGTTTTTGAAGGAATTGTGCGATGAGCTCGATAGCAGACGCCTGAACATTAAATGGTATGCCGAGGCTCGGGCCGATCTGAATTTGGAAATGCTGGAGGTGATGGCCAAAAGCGGGTGTATCAGCCTGGACATCGCCCTGGAGTCAGGCTCCAACACGGTTCTACAATCTATCAGGAAGAACACGAATGTCGAGCAGACCTCTCGCGTTATTGACGCATGTCATGAATTGGGTATACGCACGTACATATTTCTCATGATATCTTTACCGGACGAAACCAGGGACGACGTCTACTCGACCGTTGAGTTTGTAAAATCCAAATTATCCAAGCTGTCCAAGATCGAAGGATTTTCAGTAACACACATTTATCCGGGAACCGAAATAGAGCAGATGGCTTTCGAAAGAGGAATCCTGAGCAAGGACTTCTCATGGTATGACAAGGTTTATACCAGCGCCATGCCGGAATTGCACCCCACTACACCTCTATGGATGGAGCATCTGGACGCCACGTTCATTCGTAAAATAATGGATGAGCTACAAGAGCTAATCAAGGCAAAAGAACGTTTGTGGGAGTTGAGACTTGAGTTGTTCTGCAGGGCCGCCATGAACCGCCTCCACGAGGATGGAGAAAAGCGGCTTTCGCTCCTCGTTTCGGCATTTGACGAGTTTCTGGGCGAATATATCCCTCTCCGGCTTATGGGTGACATCAAAGCTGGAAAGATTCACGAAGCGGCTCAATCCCTTCAGTCGTTCGAACATATAGTTCTTGCTCAGAGTGTCCGCATTTCGTTAATCATTTTTTTCCTTCTAGCCTTAAGTTTTGGCAGAGATGATGATCGCGAAAACAAAGCCCGCTCGCTGACTTTTGTCTCCCATTTGTGGGATCATCCTTTCCCCGGTCTAATTCACAACCTGTCGGGCAAACTAAGGGAGCATTACCTGTTTTCGGCATTGTCACAGACGTTATCCCAGCTCGACGAGAGCGATCCCATGTTCGCGACTCTTCTATATCACCAGTCCTGGTGGGCCGACAAGAATAATGAACGGGATAAAGCTTACAGAATAAGAGAGGTGTTGGAAAAGCGGCCCATTACATCGAATACGAAAGATTTCGTGTTTTCCGCTTTATATCATAACGCCATTCATGATTACTCAAACGGCGATTTAGCCGCTGCCCTTCGCAGGCTTGATACAACGCTACAGCTGAATCCCAAGCATTTCAAGGCCAGGGAGCTTTATTCTCTTATCATTAAGTCAAAGAGTGTCGATAAAAAACAATAGGTCAATTCAAGCAATCGTATGATCGATTGTTGGCCGCCTGGATCAGCGGATTGACAGCGGCGG
>DRJW01000471.1 GCA_011052055.1 Nitrospirota bacterium | reverse complement strand
CTACAATCGGCTGTAAAAGGCGCCATGCTTCGTTGCCGAGTCAAATTCGTTGACGAGTCAAAATCGTCCTCAGAGTAGTTACTACTACGCTTGTGGCTATTTTGTCTCGCCGCCTCGTCTGACGGCTTTTCGCTCGATTTCGCCACGAAAGCGCTTTTTAGAGGTTCCCTTAAATCTTAGATTTTTTCTTCGATGATTTTTTGGAAGACGGGGCCTTTGGGGCGATTTTGCGCTTCGACCAATCGCTCCATAGAAGAATAATAGGGCTTGCCACGAAGATCGAGGAGTAGGTTCCTATCACTATTCCCACCAGCAGGGCGAACGCGAAATCGTGTATCACTTCGCCGCCGAGAACGAAGATCGACAGAACCACAACAAGCGTAGTGCCGGAGGTCAGGATAGTTCTGCTTAATGTCTGGTTTATGGAAGTGTTTAATATCACTTCTAACTGCTGTCCTCTTTTGAGCCTGAGGTTCTCTCGAATCCTGTCGAAAATAACGATCGTGTCGTTCAACGAATAACCTATAACCGTAAGGAGCGCCGCTATGACTGTCAGGGTAAATTCCTTGTCCATGAGGGAAAAAGCGCCGACGGTGATCATTGTGTCGTGCCCCAGGGCGACAATGGCCGCCACGCCGAACCGTAATTCGAACCTTAGTGTAATGTAAATTAGTATGCCCACTAAAGAGTAAAAAAGCGCCAGGAAAGCCTTCTCTCTCAAGTCGGCTCCAACTTTTGGCCCGACCATCTCGACTCTTTCCACTATGAAATTTTTTCCATACACCTCGCTAAGCGCCGCTTCCACCCGCTGGGCCTGCGTATCCTCGTCCTTGCCGCTAGGGGCCTGTTGAACCCGGACAAGAAACTCTTCGGGCGCGCCGAACTCCTGGATGCTGAAATCACCTATTTTAAGACGGCTTATGATCTTGCGCACTTCTGAAAGGGGAGCGGCCTTGATGAATTTTAGCTGTATGAGAGCGCCGCCCCTGAAATCGATACCGTAATTGGGCCCGCCATGCAATATAAGAGAGGCGACCGAAATCATGATGAGCGCCGCCGAGATCATGGCGCATACTCGTCTTTGCCCAAGGAAGTTTATGCCGGTGTCCTTTGCTATTATTCGCATTTATCAGATGTTCAACTCCGTGACGCGGCGCCCGCCCAGGTACCAGCTAAACAATGTGCGTGATACGAAGATGGCTGTAAACAAACTCGCTACTATACCGATGGTAAGTGTGATCGCGAAACCTTTCACCGGCCCGGTGCCGAACTGGAAGAGAACCAGCGCCGCGATAAGAGTGGTGACGTTGGCGTCTATGATGGTAAGAAACGCTTTGCCGAATCCTGAGTCCACAGCAGAGCGGATGGTTTTGCCATTTCGTATCTCTTCGCGGATCCGCTCGAACACCAGCACGTTGGCGTCTACCGCCATGCCGATGGTAAGGATTATCCCGGCGATACCGGGCAGTGTCAGGGTCGCGCCGAAATAGGCCAGCGCCCCGGCGAGTATTACTATGTTAAGACCCAGCGCAATGTCGGCGATGACGCCGCCCAACCGGTAATAAACAAGCATGAACACGAGCACTACTATTCCGCCAATGATTATCGAATTGATTCCTCTTTTTATCGAGTCATGTCCCAGTGAAGGGCCAACCGACCTTTCCTCCAGTTTTATGAGCGGCGCGGGAAGCGAGCCGGCCCTTAAAACTATGGCCAGATCCCGCGCCTCTTCGTGGGAGAACGAGCCTTCTATCATGGCCGAGCCTCCGGTTATCCGCTCCCTTATCACAGGCGCGGAATATACGCTGTCGTCAAGCACTATCGCCATTCTTTTTCCGACATTTTCTGTCGTCAGTCTTGCGAATATACGAGAGCCTTCTTTGTTGAAATCGATGGAGACGTAGGGCATGTTCATCTGGCTTATCCTCACTTCCGCGTTCGACAGCATGCCGCCGGTAAGCTCCACTTTTTTCTTCACAAGATAAGGTATCTTGCCTGTCACTTTCTTGGTGACAGGATCGAACTGCTTTTCATAAAGAAGCTGGGCTCCGGGCGGCGCTCCTTTTCGTATCGCGGCGGAAGGATCGGAGTCCTCGTCGAGCATTCTAAACTCAAGCCTGGCGGTTTTTCCTATCAGGTTGATGGCGCGTTTGCGGTCTTTTATGCCGGGAAGCTGTATGAGAATCCGGTTCTCACCTTCCTTTTGTATTGTCGGTTCGGAGACGCCGAACTGATCGATGCGGTTTCGGAGGGTCTCCAGGGCCTGGCTGATGGCGTTTTTGTAAATCGTGCTCCGGTGATCCGGGGTGTACGCGTAGGTGATCTCCCCCCGGCTTAAATCCTGGCTGGTTAATTCGAGGATCGGGTAATCATCGTCTATAGCGTCCATCGCCTTTTGCGCCACGGCTCCGTTGAGTCTCACAACGATATTTTCGGCCTCGCGGGAGATAAGGCTTACGCCTATTTTTTTGTTTTTGAGGAATTTTTTCAAGTCTTCGGTCAAGTTATCGAGCGAAGAGATGACAGCCTTGTCGGCGTCTACTTCGTAGATCAGGTGCATCCCCCCCTGCAGATCAAGGCCGAGATGAATTTTCTCGTTAAGCGGCGTCGCTGAAATTACGCATATCAGCACAACCGCCGCAATTACCAACAGGCGCCAGAGTGTCTGTTTATTCATCCGATTTTTTTGTTTCCGATTCTCTGACCCGGCTATTAATAGCCGACAGCTGGAATTTGACCCTGACGTTATCGGCGATCTGGAGCGTTACCACATCGTCCTTGATTTTGTGAACGGAGCCGTAGATACCGCTGGAGGTTATCACAGAATCGCCCTTGCTAAGGTCGGCCTGCATCACCTGCGTCTCTTTGGATCGTTTTGTCTGGGGGCGGATTAAAAGGAAATAAAAGATCGCGAAAAGGCCGCCATAGAACAAAATCATTATCGCCGCGTGCCCCTCGGTGTTCGGGGCGCCATCCGGAGCGGGAGCCAGGGCGGTGGATAAACGCAAAGCCAAGTCAGTCAACATGTTAAAATCACTTAAATAAAAGGGAAATGGTAAATGAATCGTTAGCCGTTTGCAAGCTAAAGCTGTTTGAGCCGACTCCGGGTTTTCTGTGGAGAACAAAAAAAGGAGGTAAAAGCGGACAGGCGTCTTAAAAATTCTTTATCAAAAATCCGATTTTAATCTGACAGTTCAGTAACTTATTTAAAAGTCCCCGAAATCATCGTCCATCGGGATAATATCCTCCTCGTTTTTCTTCGTCTTTGCCGTTTTCTCGTTGCGGCTCAAGGCTTTGGCGCCGGGAGCGGAGGGCCTGGGTTTATGGGGAAGAAGGACAGCTTTACTGGGTCTTTGTGGTCTAGCTTTGGCCTCCATGGTTTCACCGCTAATTAATTTATTCAAGTCGGTGACAACTTCGTTCAGGCTTTCCGCCTGCGCGTTAAGCTCCTCGGACGCCGCCGCCGACTCCTCGGCGCTGGCGGCGTTTTGCTGGGTTACCTTGTCCATCTGGGCGACGGCGGTATTAACCTGATCCACGCCCTGCGCCTGCTCGTTCGACGCCGCCGCTATCTCCGCCACAAGAT
>DRJW01000470.1 GCA_011052055.1 Nitrospirota bacterium | reverse complement strand
TCTTTATCCGGTAACGGGCCGGTCTCTTTTCGGAGGCCGGAGCGATGCGGAAGTCATAACGCAACTTGCCAGGGGGGGGGCCGGGATCGTCCAGCTCCGGGAGAAAAACCTTTGCGACAAAGACCTTTTCGAGCTCGCTCTTTTGTACAGGAGGGAGACGAAAAAACACGGAATGACTCTTATAATAAATGACCGGCCCGATATCGCGCGGCTCTCCAAAGCCGACGGCGTTCATCTTGGCCTCGACGACCTGCCGATAAAAGGCGCCCGTGAAATCATGGGCTCAGAGGCGATAATCGGCGCGTCTTGCCATTCGCTCGAGCAGGCGCTAAATGCCCAGCGGCAAGGAGCTTCGTATGTGAATATCGGCCCGCTTTTCCCTACACCCACCAAGCCGGATGCGGTGACTGTTGGTATAGAGCCTGCCAGACAGTCAGTATTAAAACTGAAAATTCCGGTGACGGTGATGGGCGGGATAGTAGAAGGGAATATCGACGAGGTTTTGCTGACGGGTGTAAGGCATATCGGAGTTATAACAGCCATATTCGGCGCTGAAGATATCGCCGTTGCGGTGGGCAGGCTGTCCAGGAAAATACAAAACCAGGTTAGAACAGAGAATTAAAAGAGTCTTGTTTACGATAATAAAAGAATCGTGTTATCGTGAGTTAGAACTTCCACAAGGGAGAAGTAGAAATGCAAATAGGGATAAAGGATCTTATAATTTATATAATCTTCGCTCTGACGTTAGCGTTGGCGGCGAATTATTATGGAGATTTGAACATCCCCATTATCAACAAGCTTCAGGGGGCTCTGATACCAGGACTAGGCAAGGATATTTACGGTGAAAACGCGGGAGGGCGCTATTCATACACTCCTAAAGGCGGCTTGCCTGGGTGCGATAAAGCGAAAGTTTTTGGAGACGCCAAGCGCCAGATTCGTGAGCGGATCAAAGCCGCCAAATCCCAGGGCAACCGCCAGCTTGAACTGGATTTAAAGCAAAGGCAAAGCGAGATTGAAGAACAGGGGCGGCAATCGTGCCAATAGTAAATTTGACAAATCAGATTGTGAATTCACAAGGGTGCCCGGGGTAAAATATCCCGCTTCCAGAATCTACCGGCGAGCAAGGCTATTGTCACATGCTATTTAAGCTTTTCGCGCTTTTTGTCGTAACACCATTCATCGAGCTTGCGATACTGATTAAACTTGGCGAAATCCTGGGGTTCGCGCCGACATTTTCTCTCGTCATCTTCACCGGAGCGCTCGGGGCGTGGCTTGCGCATAGCCAGGGCCTCATGGTTATACGGGAATTCAACGAAACCATGGAGCGGGCCGAGATGCCGACAGACCCGCTCATAGAAGGGTTACTGGTGATTATCGGCGGGGCGCTTCTTCTTACGCCCGGCCTGCTGACTGACATTCTGGGATTTACGCTGGTTATTCCTTTTTCCAGAAAAAGGATAAAGGGGTTTATAAAAACGCGCATTCAATCGAAAATTAACATATCGGTAAACGCGGCCGGGCCTGGCGGATTCTATTACACAAGCTCCGGTCATGGCTCCTATAAAGCTGGAGATTCAAAGCATGACAAAGACGACAACGACGTTATCGATATCTAGGAAGGCCAGCTCCACGCCAGCTCCACCAGCGCGGGAAACCGTCGAAGGAGCCATTTGACACAGAATGTAAGCGACGGACTGGTTCTTTTCGCCCACGGCAGTCTTGATCGAAACTGGAGTAAATCGATAGACGAGCTTGTAAGCCGGGTAAGCGGCAACCTGGAAAATGTCTGTGTGGAGGTGGCGTACTTAAAAGATAGCGCGCCGGATATTTTCAATGTTGTGGAAAATTTTGTCTCCACAGGATGCGGAAATATTACCATCGTTCCAATGTTTCTCGCCGCAGGAGCCCACGCCGCCAAAGACTTCCCCGAAATCGCGCGTTCTTTGCGTCTGAAATATCCAGCTGTCGTTTTTGAATGGAAAGACGCCATCGGCCAGTGGGAGGAGACGCTCAACTTTTTTACCGGTATTTTGACAGAAAAATTTTCCAGATAACCGGGAGCGCCCGTCAGAGTGAAGGCTGGCTACTCTCAAAATCAAACGAAAGCGCCACGCGGTTTCCTTTTTCGTTAAACTCGATCCGCGAGGCAAACTCCCGCATCATAACCAGCCCCCGCCCGTAGGGACGGTCGTTAGCGTCAGCAGAGTTGTCTGTAAATTTCCGCCAGTCGAATCCCACCCCTTCATCTTTGATAACCACTTCAAGCCCGTCACTATCAAGTTTATACTGAACGTCCACCGTTCTCGACGAGTATGGCTCTTGACGCATTCTTTTGTCGGCGAGCTCATAAAATTTCTCAAAATCATCCGATTTAAGCGGGGAGGGAATTTCAAGATTGCCATGATATATGGCGTTGGACAACGCTTCATCTACCGCAAGCTCCACCGCCACTTTTTTCGCCGCCTCCGGGTTCGCTTCAACCAGACCTAACAAATAGACCGAAACCGCAGGGATTAAACCCGGATCGGATGGAAGGATCAGCCGGCTCTGCTCGCTAATGACATATTTCGAAGCTTTAGCTGTAAGTATTCCTTTCTGGGCTTCATCCACAACGACGGACAGCCGCCCTACGATATTGCTTAATCTAGCGTCGTCTTCTTCGAGGCCGAGAGTTTGAGCCCGTGATCGGATAAACTCCTCAATCTCCATTGTCCTGGCTCTCGACGCCTTGATTTCGGCGTCACGCAGACGCTTTTTCCCGGCAAGATCTGAAGCTGTGCTTTCAACATCACGGGCCATTATCTCGATTTCGGTGGCGCTGTATCGCGGTAAATCCACATCATAATTTTCATCTTTTAATCCGGTGATCGCCTCGGCGATCCGCGTCATGGGAGCTGATACCGTTCTGTTTATCACCAGAAGGAAAAAAACAAAGAACAGGGCGGTAATAATAGACATGGAAATCGCCAGATTAAAAATGATTTTATCTGTATCCTCTTGAAGCCTGGAAATATCGAACCGGATTACCGCCGCGCCGTTTACCACACCAGGGGGCACCGCCTTGCCGTCCATACCCAGATGACATTTTCCACACCTCTGGTCGGTTATAAACGGATATATGATCCGGTGAATGGATTTTGTATCCATGACTTCCACGATTTCACCGGTGGCGAGAGCCTTTCGCTCATATTCATCCCTGGGTACTTCGCCTCTTTTGACTCCATGTTGCTTTATTACATGCTTCGCTCTAATCATCCTGAACTCGAAATCCCGGGATTTGCGCATTTCATTGATAATACTCGCTATACTATCGTAGTCACCGGTATTGATCATCGTATTTAGAATCGCGGCTCGGATAAGGTGGGCGGTCCGCCTGCTGTTTCTCTTGATTTCGCTCATATCGTGGGTTTTGAGGAACCTGTACAGGATGGCGTTAGCGGATAATACAGCTAACAGACCGAACACCGCTACGATCGCGGCGATTCTCCATTGAAGTTTCATAAGCTCTACTCAAAAAATATGAGCGTAATTTTCAAATGGGGATGTAATCGCAGGGCCTCGCTTGTGCCTCAAAATACGGGCGCTCCCCCTCCCCGATTGTACATACGTCGGCGCTACTTTTTAAAACCGCTCAATCTTAGTTCCGGTTCGACTAAAAAACAACCAAATTATCTATCACCGGTACAAGAGCCGCGTCAGAGTGTCTTTTAAAAGCTCATTCTGCTATAAAACGTCACTCCCCGCACGTCCACCGGGAGCTTGGTGAACTTGCTATCGGCTGGAAGGCCTGAATTAATTTTTTCAAAAAGTTCCGGGCCCTTTAGCTCTCCAGGCTCGATAATATCCTCTGCTCCGGCTTCGGAGCGGATAATCAGGCGCCCTTCCGCCTCATCGACTCTCACACCGGAGTAGTCAGATATCGTCTGGGATACAGATTGCGGGCTGGCATTATCTAAAATCCAGACAAGACCGCCCTGGAAAAGCTCGCGCTTGTCTTTAGGGATATCGACGGCCCTGTAAATCATATCAAGCCATTTCCGGCTTTCAGCCCTGCTTGGCAGGAAATCCTCGTCCACGACATCTTCATCGGCTGTCTGATTCTCATATGCGTCCTGCGTCTGGTTTTGCGGAAAAGAGAGGATAGAGCCCGTCCGCTTCTTTTCGGTTTTTCTTTGTTCCTGCTCATAAATATGGGCCCGCACTTTTGCGTAATTTTTGGCGAAATATTCGGAGAATTTTTCCGGCGGCATCGGCTCATTCTGCTCCATCCCCCTGGTTTCCAGCTTATGCCTTCTCAAAAGCTGATCCACCGAAAGGCCCGGATGGTTAAAAAGAGGCATTCCATGAGGACGCGACAAAGATATAGCCCCACTTTCAGCGGAGCTTGTTGTCATGATACGCCCGTCTTTATATTCAGTGACGAGATTCACCCATATTCTGCCGTCTGGATCCTTGTAGATGACTCCCACAAGTGACTGAGCCGGATGAGTGAAAGCGCGAAGCGCATATCCCGGCATCTCTTCAATAAAAAAATCACCTATTCTTTCAAGGCCCCCTTTGTCCATGAGAGTCTTGTGGAAATCGAGAGCCTCCTCGCTTGCGCCGAACGGGTCTTTATCCCCTATGACGGGTGTCAGCCGGGCCGTGGCCGGCGGCGCTTTGGGCTGTCTTGCGGGCATACGGAAAACCTTTCCGGAAACAGCCTCGCCGTTTTTCGAAGTCCCATGCTGACCGCTCAGTGAATAAAGAATCCGGTACACAATAAACAGTAAAAGACCTATCAGAATCAGCGACCCTACAGGACTCGGAGGTGTGGACCCCAACATATCAAGTTCATCCATCCTTTAAATTCATCCTAATTAAGAGCAGACATTCCGCTTTCTTGCGGTCGGCTCCGTTTTGAGCCTGATTTAGATTTCACTTTTTTAAAAGGAGATTTTACCAACGCCAGTTTAAGCGCTTCGTCCATATGCTCAAGCGCGATTATTTCAAGATCCTTTTTGATGTTTTCTGAAACTTCCTTTAAATCCCTCTTGTTCTCTTTTGGTATTACGACGGTTTTTATCCCGGCCCTCTGCGCCGCAAGAAGTTTTTCTTTCAGGCCGCCGACCGTAAGAATGTTGCCTCTCAACGTTATCTCGCCTGTCATCGCAAGGTCGTGTCTTACGGCGACGCCAAGCAGAGCCGATACAATGGAAGCGGCCAGCGCGATCCCGGCGGACGGCCCGTCTTTTGGGGTCGCTCCCTCCGGGATATGCACATGAATATCTATCTTATTATGAAAATCCTTGGCCAGTCCGAAGTCCCTGGCCCTCGACCGGATGTAAGAAAGCGCCGCCTGGGCCGATTCTTTCATCACATCCCCAAGCTTACCCGTCAGGATGAATTTGGTTTTTCCTGGAAGAATTATCGTTTCTATTTTTAGAATGACCCCGCCCACCTCTGTCCAGGCGAGTCCGGTCGCGACACCGGCTCCGCTTTTCTCCTCCTTGAGTTCGTCGCGGAATTTTATCTCACCTAAATATTGTTCCAGGGTTTTTTCGTTTATCACTGTTTTAGGGCGAAGGCTCCGCTTTGCTTTGGCTTTGCCCTCCTCTTTTTCCGCGATCTTGCGCGCCACCTTCCTGCATATCCGGGCGATTTCCCTTTCCAGGTTGCGCACCCCGGCTTCCCTGGTGTAATTGCGGATAATCCTGTTTATCGCGTCAGAGGTAAAGGAAACTGA
>DRJW01000469.1 GCA_011052055.1 Nitrospirota bacterium | reverse complement strand
CAAGCAGTTCAAGGACAGAATCATCCGCGATGCTGTAAAGCACACGTTGCCCCTGTTTTCGCGCATTGACCAGGCCCGACTGGCGAAGCAGTTGAAGATGTTGGGATGTGTTTGCGACCGAAAGCCCGGCAATATTGGCCAAAGAATCGACACTTCGCTCACCTTGCGCCAGAAACTCCAGCATTTCAAGCCTGTTCCCGTTGCTAAGAGCTTTTCCTACTCTTGCGAACTGTTCGTAAAGTCTCTGTTTGAAATTAACGTTTGACATGTTTGTTTAATTATATAAAATAAAGCGCAACTCATTCAATCAATCGATCAATTGAACATACTATAAGTTTTCCTGGCTATTCTAAATGATATCAGTAATTTGTCAATCTACTTTTATACATTACCAAGAGGGATGAGGAAAAAGCAAGTTTTGGGTAGTTTTAAAGAATTTCCGGGTTATCAGGATCGAGATTTTATCAGTTGAGGGGTTTTATAGTGAAAAAGGGAACTATCTGCAGGCTGGCTCTTTTAACAGTTTTAGGGCTGGCGATATCTTACGCTGTCTATTTCAGGGAAAACATTGATCCAGATATAGTCGAGGGTTGGATAGTGAATGCGGGGCCTTGGGGGCCCGTTATTTTTGTCCTGTTATACGCTCTGGCCGCAATTTTATTTCTGCCAGGCTCGGCGCTGACTTTAATGGGTGGAATTTTTTTCGGTCCTGTTGGCGGAGCTTTATACAGCCTTTTAGGCGCCACCATCGGGGCGTCAATATCGTTTTTAATCTCGCGATATGTGGCTTCGGAGTGGGTTGCGAGAAAGTCGGGAGGCAGGCTGGAGTCTCTCATAAAAGGAGTGGAGGCGGAAGGATGGCGCTTTGTGGCGTTCACCAGGCTTGTTCCTGTTTTTCCTTTCAATCTCCTGAATTACGCATTAGGTCTTACAAAAATAAGATTTTCAAGTTACACAATTACGAGTTTTATATGCATGTTTCCAGGCTCGCTGGCATATTCCTATCTGGGATTTACGGGGAAGGAAGCGCTTACAGGAGGAGAGGGTATGATTCAGAAAGTTCTTTTAGCGGTCGCCTTGCTGGCGCTTCTGTTTTTTCTGCCAGGTTTCATCAAAAGGTTTAGAAAATCCGGGATTATCGACATCAAACAGCTTAAAGACGCGCTTGACGCAGGCGACGAAGTGTTGCTCATAGACGCAAGGGACAAGAAAGATTATGAGAAGGGGTATGTAAAAGAATCGATCAACGTGCCCCTTACCGATTTAGATGAGTGGATGAAAACTCTCCCTGCCATCAGAAAAGAGAAGCGGATAGCCGTAATGTGCGGGACGTTTCCAAAAGCGAAAAAAACGATTAGCATTTTATCAAAAGCGGGCGTTAAAGACGTTTGCCTGGTGGATGGTGGAATGAAAAAGTGGAAGAGCGAGGGACTGCCTGTGGAGGGTGGCTCTTGATATAGCGATAAGGGAACCTCTAAAAATCCATTTCTGCTACAATCGGCTGTAAAAGGCGCCATGCTTCGTTGACGAGTCAAAATCGTCCTCAGAGTAGTTACTACTACGCT
>DRJW01000468.1 GCA_011052055.1 Nitrospirota bacterium | reverse complement strand
GATAAATGTCGCGGACGTTAAAGGGAGCCTCTAATAATCCATTTCTGCTACAATCGGCTGTAAAAGGCGCCATGCTTCGTTGACGAGTCAAATTCATCCTCAGAGTAGTTATTACTACGCTTGCGGCTATTTTGTCTCGCCGCCTTGCCTGACGACTTTTCGCTTGATTTCGCTACGAAAGCGCTTTTTAGAGGTTCCCTAAAATCGAAACTTACGTAAACGGAAGCAACATCAGCCCAAAAGCGTCTTCCGGGTCGATCGGCGGGCCGGACTCGAATCTTGTCACCGTAAAACCCGCCCGTTTTGAGTCATCCATCAAAGCCACCCGCGCGCCATCGGTCACCGCGCCATCGTCGCCGATAAGGTGGATCATCACTCTAGCCGAAGGGTCGGCCGGACGCAATGATCTAAAAAGGGCTGGCAGAGGCCCCTCGACCTTCTTAAGTCTCCCACGAGACGAAGACCAAGCGGCCACACGCCCGTCGGCGAGAAAAACCTGAACATACACCAACTCCGGCATGAAGCCATTGTAACCGACGCAAAATTATAATTGTGTATAATCGTGGCCAGTTGGCGCAAGATGGGCCGGTGGATTTTCTTCAGTTTTCCCGGCCCCGAAAGCGCCTAAACATGCTGGAAAACAGGTTTTTCATGTTATCATGTGGTGTTCATTAGCTTTTTGTCGAGCGCGCGATAGCGAGTTAAACGCTATAGGCGCTTAAAGGGCGTTTGGATCCCGTTAATACGCGAAAGTGGCGGAACTGGTATACGCGCTGGATTTAGGATCCAGTGGGAGACCATGGGGGTTCGACTCCCCCCTTTCGCACCAGCAAAGCGCACAGCTTTTGTAAGTTTAAGGAGAAGTAGAGTTGAAAGTCGAACTGGAGGATATTCAGTCCTGCGTGAAAAAAATATCGGTGGAAGTGCCGCTTGAAAAAGTAAACGAAGAAAAATCAGTCGTATATGAAGAGATGGCCAAGGAAGTCAACATTCCCGGTTTCCGTAAGGGAAAAGTTCCCCGTAAAATGCTGGAAAGACGGTTCGGCAAGTCCGCGCTTCAGAACGCCGCCCAGAGGATCATCGAATCGTCATACAAAGAGGCTATTGAGTCGAACAATCTGCGGCCTATAGGCGACCCGATGATAGATGACATAAAGATAGAGGAGAACGAGCCGGTTTCGTTCACGGCCACGGTGGAGACATTTCCCGAAATCGAGGTTGAGAAAATCGATGGCGCCAGGTTCCAGCGCAAGATCAAAAAAGTGAGCGATAAGGAGATAGGGCAGATCATCGATAACGCCCGCGAGCGGCAGGCCCGGTTTGAGCCGGTGGAGGATCGGGCGGCTCAGGAAGGTGATTATCCGCTTATAGACTATGCCGCCACAAAAGATGGCGAGAAAATCGAGGTTCTTTCCGGGGATAACAAGCAGGTTCGTATCAAAAAAGGGGACATGCTAGAAGAAGTCCAGTCCAACGTGGTCGGCATGAAAAAGGGTGAAGAGAAAAAATTTGACGCTGTTTTGCCCAAAGAGTTTCCCGACCCCCAGCTTGCCGGGGAGAAAGTAGAGTTCACGGTTAAAGTAAACGAGATAAAGAAAAAAACCTTGCCGGAAGTCGACGACGATTTTGTCAAGGAAATTTCCGAGTTCGATACTCTCGATGAGTTTAAAGCGGATCTGAAATCGCAACTCGAAAAGCGAAACGAGTCGATGGCGCAAAACGATCTGCGAGAGGAGATTCTTACATATCTTATAGAAAAGAATTCTTTCGACCTGCCGCCGCGCCTTGTTCAAAGGCACGCTAAAGGTCTGGCCAAACGAGCCCGGCAAAGGTTTGAAAGCCAGGGGATCGATATGGGCGAGTCCGATTTCGACACGGACAAGCTCAAGGAAAAATTCCACGAAGACGCCGTAAGAGACCTTAAAGAGCAGGCTTTGGTCGCCTCGTTCGGAAAAGCCGAGAAAATAGAAGTATCCGAAGAGGAGCTGAAAAAAGAAATCGAGTCGTTGTCAAAAATGATGGGCCAGACCGTCGATCAGACCACGCAACAGCTGGCCCAGTCAAACGGGCTGGAGGGTATCTATCAGAAATTATTCAGCGAGAAGGCTTATGGTTTGATGATGGAGAAATTAACAATAGAAGATTTATACGTAGAGGAGTCAAATGAGAAGTAAATACGACACGAATATTAACCCGTACTCTCTTCAGTCTCATTTCGACTCGTACAAAGAGAGTAACCAGGTGCTAGTCCCCATTGTCGTCGAGCAGACGAACAGGGGCGAGCGGTCTTACGACATCTATAGCAGGCTTTTGAAAGACCGGATAATATTTCTCGGCACGCCAATCGACGATCATATAGCCAACGTGATAATAGCCCAGCTAATATTCCTCGAAGCCGACGATCCGGGCCAGGACATTTTTCTTTACATAAACAGCCCCGGCGGTATCGTCACTTCCGGCATGGCGGTCTACGATACGATGCAATATATAAAGTGCGATATCCAGACAATCTGCATCGGGCAGGCCGCATCTATGGGGGCGGTGCTTTTGGCCGCCGGGACAAAGGGCAAAAGACACGCCCTGCCTAACGTCAGGATAATGATCCACCAGCCTTCCGGGGGTTTTCAGGGACAGGCGTCGGATATCGAGATTCAGTCGCGGGAGATCAGGAAGATGCGCGACAGGCTCGATGAGATACTCGCCAAACACACCGGGCAGACCAAAGACAAGATATCGGTCGATTCCGACCGCGATTTTTTCATGACCAGCGCGGAGGCGAAAGATTACGGGATAGTGGACGCGGTGATAGAGTCGCGGCCCGATATCAAAAAGAAAGATGATAAGAACACGTTTTGAGCATAACGGTATTTCGTTAAACTTAAGCTTGGGAGTTTGCGATGGTTAAAAAAAGACAGGACAGCGCGCTCAGGTGCTCGTTTTGCGGCAAAAGCCAGGAGGAAGTCAAAAAACTTATAGCAGGGCCTACCGTCTATATTTGCGACGAGTGCATAGACCTTTGCAACGAAATCATAATGGAGGAATGGAGCCAGGAAAAAGGCGCCTCATCCACCCAACTGCCCAAGCCCAACGAGATATATCAATACCTCAACGAGTATGTTATAGGCCAGGAGCAGGCCAAAAAAGTTCTGTCTGTAGCCGTCTATAACCACTATAAGCGTATCGACGCCAACCTGGGGCCCGACGACGTTGAGCTTCAAAAGAGCAACGTACTGCTCATGGGCCCAACCGGCGCCGGAAAAACATTGCTCGCCCAGACCCTGGCCAAAGTCCTTAAAGTTCCCTTTACCATCGTAGACGCCACAACTCTCACCGAAGCGGGTTACGTGGGGGAGGATGTGGAGAATATCATCCTCCGGCTTTGCCAGGCGGCCGATTATGACATAGAAAAAACCGAGCGCGGCATCATATATATAGACGAAATCGACAAAATCTCTAGACGCTCTGAGAACATGTCGATAACGCGCGACGTGTCGGGCGAGGGAGTCCAGCAGGCTCTGCTGAAAATCATCGAAGGGACGGTGGCGTCCGTCCCGCCGCAGGGTGGCAGGAAGCATCCGCACCAGGAATTTATGCAGGTGGACACGACTAACATTCTGTTTATCTGTGGAGGAGCTTTTGTCGGTCTTGAAAAAATCATCGAGCACAGGATCGGGCGTAAAGTCATGGGCTTTGGCGCAAAGCTAAAAGATAAAAAAGATATCTCCATAGGAGAGATCCTGCAACAGTCTCAACCGGAGGATCTGCTCAAGTTCGGATTGATTCCGGAGTTTATCGGGCGTCTTCCGGTGGTGGCGACGCTACACGATCTTGATGAGGATTCGATGGTCAAGATTCTCTCGGAGCCGAAGAACGCGCTTATCAAGCAGTTTCAGAAGTTCTTTGAAATCGAGCGGGTCAAGCTCAAGTTCACCGACGGCGCTTTGCGCGCCATAGCCAAAGAGGCGGTGACAAGAAAAACCGGGGCCAGGGGCCTGCGCTCCATTCTTGAGGAGGTCATGCTCGACTCGATGTACGAACTGCCCGACAAGCCGGACGTTACAGAATGCATCGTCAATGAAGATGTGATTCTCAAAAAAGAGCAACCTCTGACGCTGTACGAGAAAAAGGACAAGAAACAGGCTAGTTAGCGGTTATTTGAGGCTTTAGGGGACGCGGCTTAAAATAGCGTCCCTAAAATTGTTTGCAAGTGGTGGTTTCTCGTTTACCATAGTTTTATGGATAAAATAAAAAAAGAACGTCTGGCCGGTGTTGACTGGAGCGCGCCTTTGCCCCTGCTCCCGTTAAGGGACATGGTGGTGTTTCCCGGCACGGTCGCCCCCCTGTTCGTCGGCCGCCCAAAATCGATAGAAGCTCTCGATCATGCGTTTGAGAACGGCCGGGTAATAATGCTGGCGACCCAGAAAAACGCCAAAGTGGATGAGCCGAAAGCCGATGGCATATACAAAGTCGGATGTGTGACGGAAATACTCCAGGTGCTCCGTCTCCCGGATGGAACAGTTAAAGCTCTTGTGGAGGGGATAGACCGCGCCAGGATAAAAGAATATGTCGACGGAGGGAAATTTTTCAGGGTCATCGTAGAGCGTATAGAGACGAAAAAGAAAATAAACGCCTCGACCACCGCTCTTCTTCGGGCGGCGCAGTCTCTTTTCGAGCGTTACGTCAAACTTAATCCGGTCATTTCCAAAGATGTGGCCCGTGGTCTTTCAGGAATAGATCACGCCGACTCGTTCGCCGACGCCGCGGCTTCGCACTTGATTTCCGATACGACGAAGAAACAGGAAATCCTGGGAACCATCAATATCAAGACCCGCCTTGAGCTTCTTGTCAGCAAACTCCAGGAGGAGATAGATATCCTGGCCATTGAAAACCGGGTTCGCGGCAGGGTCAAAAAACAGATGGAGAAATCCCAGCGCGACTATTACCTGACGGAACAGATGAAGGCTATACAAAAAGAGCTTGGCCGGTCGGAGGGTGACAAGACGGAACTCGAAGAGCTTCGCGAAAAGATAGACGTGTCCGGCATGCCGGGCGATATCCATAAAAAAGCTGTTAAAGAGCTTGGCAGGCTGGAGCAGATGCCGCCCATGTCGGCCGAAGGGACGGTCATTCGCAACTATCTCGACTGGCTATTGGATGTGCCCTGGAAAAAACGGACCCGCGACAAGCTCGACATCAAGCAGGCCTTAAGGATACTTAACGAAGACCACTACGGGCTTGATGAGGTCAAGGAGCGGATATTGGAGTATCTGTCGGTGTTAAAGCTCGTTAACAAAATGAAAGGGCCCATACTCTGTTTTTGCGGCCCTCCCGGCGTCGGCAAGACCTCCCTGGGTAAATCGATAGCGCGCGCCATGAGCAGGAAGTTCGTCCGTTTTTCACTGGGCGGTATGCGCGATGAAGCGGAAATTCGCGGGCACCGGCGCACATATATAGGCGCCCTGCCTGGCAGAATAATCCAGGCCATGAAAAAGGCCGGTACAAAAAACCCGGTGATAATGCTCGATGAAATAGATAAGCTCTCTTCAGACTACCGTGGCGATCCTTCCGCCGCTCTTTTAGAAGCTCTGGACCCTGAGCAGAACACAGCTTTTAACGATCATTACCTTGAGGTGGACTACGACCTGTCGGAAGTGATGTTTATCACCACAGCCAATATGCTTCATACGATTCCGAGGCCTCTTCAGGATCGCATGGAGATTATAACCATCTCAGGTTATAACGACAGCGAGAAAGAGCAGATAGCGAAAAGATTCCTGGCGCCAAAACAGATAAAAGGACACGGTCTGGAGCAAAAATCGGTCTCTTTCACTTCTGACGCGATAATCAGGATTATCCGCAGTTACACAAGAGAAGCCGGAGTGCGCAACCTGGAAAGGGAAATCGCCCGGATTTGCCGGAAGGTAGCTCGCAAGATAGCGGAAAAAGTGGAGGGCAAGGGCACGGATAAGCGGGTCATGCGGACAAAAACAGTGGTAAGCGAAAAAACGCT
>DRJW01000467.1 GCA_011052055.1 Nitrospirota bacterium | reverse complement strand
GGCTACTTGCTAAACAGCCCGAAATACTCCTGTTTCTTGGCTCAGTCATTCGCTAAGGTTTTGGTCGTATAAGGTGACTAGCCCTTCGCTTGAGCAAGTTCGCGTTTCCATTTGCCTTTGGTCATCATCTGAGTTAAATGCGCCAAGCTACCAACATTATCCTTAATACCCTTACGGGGGAAGCGAGGATACACACGCCGGACTTGATCCGGCATTGCAGAAATTCCGGTTAGGTGTCCGGTTACCATTCCCCCGCAGGACGAATTTTATGTTCTGCCCCTGTAAATGAGAAAGTAATCGAGCATACTGTTTCCGAGAGCCGAAGATTCGCGTTTGGCCGCGTCCATCTGATGATGTAAAATGTTTATTACATGATTGAATGGAGATTTACGATGAGAGGCTTAACAGCTTTTATTGTTACGCTGATGATTATGGTTGTTTCAGCCGCCGCCGATGAAAGGCCGGTCAATGACAGGCTCAGAACGCTTCTTTCCGACAGGCACTACCATGCGTCTGAGGAGGCCGTCAAAGAGCTGGGCCCGGATGTCAACGCCGCGCTCAAAGAAATCGCCGGAGACGAATCGGAGCCGATTTTTAGAAGGGTGAGGGCGGTTTCCGCGCTCGGATATTTCGATGACGACGAGACCTCCTTGTTTCTTGAAAATATAGCGCGCGCCAATGGACGGCTTGTCGCTATCAGGTGGGCGGCCCTCAGGTCGCTGGCCAGATCGAAGGGTAACGACTCGGTGGAATTGATTTCAGGATATTTAAAAGACGATAACCGGTTTACAAGAAGGGTCGCCGGTAATTCGTTGCAAACAATCGGCTCTGAAAAAGCGTTAAGGCTTTTGGGCGAAGCCCGCAGGGAAGGTTACATTCCAGACAGTCCCTGATATCTTTTTATACGTCCGCTCGCTCGCCCGCCCGCTCTGCTCGCTCGCCCGTGCCCCGGCCCCGCCTCGGCCCGCCGCCCGCGCCGCTCCCATTATCTTCGCCATCCTGGAGCGCCCCGTACGCGACCACCTTTTAAATAATAAGGAGGCGGCTCAACGAGCGTATGTACCTTCTAAAGCTTTTATTACAGCGCCCCAACCAGGGCCGGACCTTAACGCCAGTTAAAACCGCCTCGAATAGCGCGATCAAAACATTTACTCAACCTGATTTTCAATTTCGGACTTTTTAGACGTTTTGTCAAATTCAGGTCAAAAAAAACCGGCGGATTTTACTCCGCCGGTTTGTAAAAATTTAAAATCAGTTACTTCTTGTCTGGAACATCTCTGGGGCGCGGAACCGCGAAGTTCACCAGGTAGTTAAACAGCCTGATAAGCCTTCCACCCTCCCGTTTCTGGTCGCACCAGTGCCCTATCATACCGATAGTCCTGGCCATGACGAAAAAACCGTTCAAGGTTTCGTTGGGAAACCCAAGGTCGGTGAGAATGCAGGCCATACACCCGTCCACATTCAGGATCAGGTTGTCTTTTTTGGCTGTAGTCACCTTTTCCACTTCCAGAGCGTAATCGAGATGCGGCGTTCTAAGGTCGAGCTCTATGGTGGCCTTGATAAGCTCCTTGACCCGTTTGTCCGGGTTTTTCAGCGATTTCACCCGATGCCCGATACCTGGCACCGGCCCAAAATTTTTCTTCATATGGGCCAGAAATCCGGGTATATCGTTCGGGTAATTAACAAGGCCGTACTTAAAATATTTTCCGGCGTCAGTGACCGCGCCGCCGAACCTTGGCCCGATCATGATAAGCCCCGCCGCCACAGCCTGCGGCATTCCTATACCGGCGCAGGCGGCCATGATAGTGGCGAAGGCTCCCGACACGCATGGTCCGTGGTCGGCCGCCAGCATTATGATCCTTCGCATCATGTCCGCCTCTTTATCGCTTACGAGGCGCTTGTTCCAGAGCAGGCCCATGATATGAGGAATCTCGTATCCTTTATTGATAAGCTCCGACGCCCGGTAACCGCAATAAAGCGGCTCCTCGCCTCTGTCGTCGGTTATCGTGGTCTTGATCAACGGCTGAACCATAACATCGCCGGCTGTGATGACCTCCTCCACTTTGCGCGGCAGGTCGGGAAGATCGGAAGGATGTATCTCCTCGACCTCCTTGATCTGGCCGGTCGATTTCAGATCCTCATATACCGTTTTTATCGTATCGCCCAGGTCTCCGAAAGTGGGCGGCGCCATAACGCCCGCTTTGGCGAGGATTTCAGTTTTAGATCTTGCCGATCCTTCCCCTCTCTCCCCTTCCTTGGCTCCCGCGTGACCGAACTTCATCCCCTTTGGAAGCGTCTCCTGGCAAAACCCGGAGACAACGGCGATCAGCTTGATCCGGCGCGGTTTTGCCGAGTACCATTCGGCCGCCTGCTCCTCCAGGTCGCCGCCCATCTCGCCGACGATAATCACCGCCTTGGTCTGCGTGTCTTTTTCGAACAGCTCAAGGAACGTGACAAAATCGGTGCACGGATATGTATCGCCGCCGATACCTATAGTGGTGGTGATCCCGTCGGCGAACTGACTGACGAGCCACATGATTTCGTTGGACAGGCCGCCAGACTTGGTGAGAACGCCGAACGATCCCTGTCGGCTTAATTTAGACAGCTTGAGGTTGTTGTATTCCCCGCCGATGACCCCAAGCCTGCACTCGCCTGCGGACAATATGCCGATAGCCGAAGGGCCGTTTACCAGCTTGCCTACTTTCTTTGAGTGTTGGATAAGCAGTTTTGCGTCTTTTTCCGGCAAGCCTTCCGTTATCATCGAGACGAACTTGACGCTATTGTTGTCGAGCGCCTCCATAGCTCCGGCGAAGGCCCGGTTCGCGCCGATATATATCAGGCATGTGTTCGTTTCCGGATGGTTGTCGGTCGCCTCTTTCAACGTTTTGTAAATCGGGACGGAGAGAAACTGCGATCCGAAAGGAATCTCCGCCGACTTGCCTGCGTCGGGCGGATAAACGAACGAAGTGACGTTGAAATCCAGATCGCAAAGATAGCAGAACTCCGCCATTCGCTTGGCGGCGTTAACCCCCGCCACGCCACCCATTATCACCACTTTTGAGTCTGTATTAGCTATGATGCTCATCTTTACTTATCCTCTCCTTCCAGCGCGTACTTCACGATATCCGTTAACGGCGTATACCTGTCGTAAACGTGAATATCGAAACCTTCATCTTTGAGCTTTCGCATATATTCCAGGCCGACCGCCTCGTTAGGCCCTCCACGCCGGACCCAGATTTTCACTCCCTTTAGCTGTCCCTCCTCCTTGGCCTTCCGAAACCCTGCGATTATACCGGTGAAGGTCGCCTTGACATCGGTGAAATTGGCGATGGCCCCGCCGACGATTATATGTTTGATATCGGGCAAAGAGCATATCTTGTCGGTAAGCGCCTCAACAGCCCATGCGGGGGGATCCCCGGAGTACTCGGCGTAGTTGGCCAGCGTTCCGTCCTTGGCGATAACAGCGTCTGAATAAAAGACCGACGCGCCTCCGCCGGCCGGAAGCATCGCCACCTGACCGCCCGGAATCTCTATAAGCTTCACCGAGCCTTTTACCCGGCTGTCTATCTCCATTATCTGTTTCTCGTTTTCCGTATAGGCGCGCCCGAATTCCGGCGCGAAAGAGAAGCTCCAGTCTGGATGGCGGAACCGCGAATCCCCGTCGAGCATTACCACCGCGTCAAGAGCGCAAAGCTTGCCGTCGTTGGGATTTATGATTAACGGGTTTATCTCCATATACAATCCGTCTTCGTTGTCGTAACACTCATACAGACGGCTTGCGAACTTGCGCATTTTCTCCACCAGCTCTCCTGTAAATCCGGCCTCTTTCGCGCATTTTTCAAGCTGGTCGTCCGCAGGTTTTCCTCCCACCGGTACGAATGTATGGCTTACCTTGTCCCAGTTGGATTCGACTTCTATTCCTCCGAACTTGGCCATCAAGATTTCGGCTCCTTCGCGGGTAGATTTCACCGCCAGGTAAAACTCTTCATCGTGGGAGAGCATTTCGGCGATTATCACCTGGGATATAGAGAGCCCATGCACTTCGCGGCCCATAAACTCCTGCGCCGTTTCTATAGCTTCAGTAACGTCGAGATCGACTTTTACCAATCCGAGCTTCATTCTTGAGCCGATCGCCTCGTGCGCTTTGACAACCATTTTGCACTCGCGCATCCACTGGTTTGACTGAACAAGAGATTCGATTTGATCTGTGGATGAGATGACAACATGACGGGGTGTCCTTATACCCCATTTGTTAAACAACTCCATCCCCGGGCCTTCTAGCACCTTGGCCATGGACTATCCTCCAAAAGGCTGAAAATTGTAGTAAAAAAGAGCAGACTAGAATACGAGAAAATAGCTTAAGCAGGGGAAAAAGTCAATTAGTGATTAATATTTCACGAATAATATTGACACGCCCGGAAAACAGATGTAGGTTACCGATATTAAGGTTGGGGTTCAGCCTTGATGAGCGTGATCTGGGAATGTTTATAACAGTCTGGTCTGGTTTCAGAATAACCATAATAAAAAATCGATAGTCATTTCAGAATAACCGTAATAAAAAATCGATAATCAGTAACCAATCCTGTAACCTTTTTCGAGTGAATTATAGCTTAACCTCCTTTAGTATCGTCGCCCCGGCGCCGTTTCTTCTATTTTGAGCAAGCGTCAGTTAACAGCTTATTAACCAATATTGAATATTTGCCCATGGCTTCTAAAAAATCATCCGGCGATACAGGAAATAACGGCGGGACAGCCACAGCTGTCGAGGTCGCGCTCAACATCAGCGCTCTCAAAGACAAAACCATAAACGAACTGACCGAAATAGCGGATCAGTACGATATCGAAGGGTTCAGGGGGCTTCGAAAACAGGACATGATGTTCAAGATCCTTGAGGCCCAGACGGCCAGGGAAGGCCTTATATACGGCGAAGGCGTCCTTGAGATTTTGCCGGATGGTTTCGGATTCTTAAGATCGCCCTCTTTTAATTATCTTCCAGGGCCGGACGACATATATGTATCTCCGTCCCAGATTCGCAAGTTCGATCTGCACACCGGCGACACAATCTCCGGTCAGATCAGGCCGCCAAAGGAAAACGAGAGATATTTCGCCCTTTTGAAGGTCGAAACGGTCAATTTCGATAACCCTGAAGTCCAGAAGGCGAAAATCCTTTTCGACAACCTCACGCCCCTATATCCAGAGAAACGTTTCACGCTCGAATCGAGCCCGGATAATATTTCAGGCAGAGTAATGGATCTGATATGTCCCATCGGCATGGGCCAGCGGGCTTTAATTGTATCTCCGCCCCGCGCCGGCAAGACAATGCTTATGCAGTCGATAGCCAACTCCATCACGGCAAACCACCCGGAAGCTTATCTTATAGTTCTGCTGATCGACGAAAGGCCGGAGGAGGTGACCGATATGGAGCGGTCTGTTAAAGGGGAAGTCATATCGTCAACTTTCGACGAGCCTGCAAGCCGCCACGTGCAGGTGGCCGAGATGGTCATTGAAAAAGCCAAGCGCCTTGTCGAGCATAAGCGCGACGTTGTGATATTGCTCGACTCGATCACCCGCCTGGCCAGAGCTTACAACACTATCGTTCCCCCTTCGGGCAAGGTACTGTCCGGCGGCGTTGACTCTAACGCCCTTCAGCGGCCCAAGCGATTCTTCGGCGCGGCGCGGAACCTTGAGGAGGGAGGATCGCTCACAATTATAGCGACCGCCCTTGTCGATACCGGCTCGCGTATGGACGATGTTATTTTCGAGGAATTCAAGGGAACCGGCAATATGGAAGTGCATCTCGACCGGCGGCTCGCCGACAGGAGAGTTTTCCCGGCCATAGATATAACCCGCACAGGCACAAGAAAAGAGGAGCTACTTTTAGAGGAGGCCGACCTTAAGCGGATTTGGGTGCTTCGCAAAGTATTGCAACCGATGGATCCGATCGAAGCTATGGAGCTTCTGACCGATAAGATGAAGCCGACCAAATCGAATAAAAAGTTTCTCGAATCAATGAACACTTAACATTTAAATGAAAATAGGGTACAATCCCGGATTCATAAAATAAGGTTGAGTTTACTGCTATGAAAAAAGAAGGACATCCCGAATATACCGAGTGCGAGATTTCGTGCGCATGCGGCCATAAGCTTATGACCCACGGGGTCATGCCGTCTATGCATCTTGATATATGCTCGGCGTGCCACCCGTTTTTTACAGGCAAACATAAGCTTGTGGACACGGCGGGCAGGATCGAAAAATTCAACCGCAAATACAAGACCGCAGGCTCCACTTCCCAGACCCAGGCCGGGTAGCTTTTCTCTCCTTTCCCTTTTTGGCCTGAACCAAGAATGTTCTCCGCGCTTGAAAAAATCGAAAAACGATATGACGCCATCGCCGAAAAAATGGGCGATCCCGATGTTGTCACGAACAGGAGCATGTTTGAAAAACTCGCAAAAGAGCTTTCAGACATCAAACCTATCGTCTCCGCTTATCGAAATTACAGAAAAGCCAGAGAGTCTTTAGATGAAGCCGAGGCGGTTATCGCCGAGGGCGCCGATCCGGATCTTATGGAGCTGGCTGTCGAGGAGAAAGAGACGCTCGTCTCTGATATCGACAGGCTGGAGAAAGAAATACGGATTCTGCTCTTGCCCAAAGACCCGAACGAAGGCAAGAATATCATCCTTGAAATAAGAGCCGGAACCGGCGGGGAAGAGGCGGGCCTTTTTTCATCAGATCTTTTCAGGATGTATTCACGGTACGCCGAGCGGCGCGGCTGGAAAATCGAAGTGTTATCGGCCAGCGAAACGGGCAAGGGAGGGTTCAAGGAGATTATAGCCACGGTATTGGGAAAAGACGCCTATTCGCGCCTTAAATTCGAGAGCGGGGCGCACCGGGTTCAGAGGGTTCCGGCCACCGAGGCCTCCGGCAGGGTGCACACTTCGGCCTGCACAGTGGCGATTTTACCTGAGGCGGCGCAGGTGGAGGTGGAGATAGACCCTAACGACCTCAAGATTGACGTTTACCGCTCATCGGGGCATGGCGGCCAGTCGGTAAACACAACAGACTCGGCAGTTCGCATAACTCATATTCCCACCGGCATAGTCGTTACAATGCAGGATGAAAAATCGCAGAACAAAAACAAGATCAAGGCGATGAAAGTGCTTGCCGCCAGGATCCAGGACCGCAAATCCAGAGAGTCGGCGGCCAAACGGGCTTCGGAGCGCAAAAGCCAGGTCGGAACCGGCGACAGGTCAGAGAGAATCCGAACCTATAACTTTTCCCAGGGCCGGGTTACCGATCACCGAATCAACCTAACCTTGTACAACCTCGATAACGTGCTTGATGGCGATCTGGACGTATTCACTGACGCCCTGACCCTGGACGATCAGCAGGCCGCCCTTCTAAGCGGAATCGAAACCGCCGCAGAGGCAGAGGGTTGACCAGGACTTTTCTGGAAACGATAGTAAACGCCCGAAGACGGCTTGGCGAAGCAGGAGTTACGACTCCCGGACTTGACGCCGAACTGTTACTGGCCCATGTGTTAAAAAAAGACCGGGCTTTCGTTCTTGCGAGGATGAGCGAGACGGCGCCGGAGGAGGTTTTGCCGGTTTTCGAGACACTCGTGTCGCGAAGATCAAAGCGTGAGCCATTGGCCTACATAACGGGCGAAAAGGAATTTTACTCCCGTCTGTTTAAAGTTGATCCCAGGGTTCTGATTCCACGACCTGAAACGGAGGGGTTGGTGGACGCGGTTTTCGAGCTGTACGATGAAAAATCGGTTAAACACGCTCTCGACATAGGCTCAGGATCGGGCGCGATGGCTGTCACTATCTCCCTTGGCAGGCCGCTTTGGCGCGTGACCGCGACAGACTTGTCCCCATCAGCCGTAGAGGTGGCCAGGGAGAATATATTTCTTCATAAAGTGGAAGACCGTGTAGCCCTCGTCGAATCCAATCTTTTTGATTCTTTGCAGGATACAAAGTATGACATCATCGTTTTCAACCCTCCCTACATAGCCAAAGCAAGTGTGGATGTCGATCCAGAGGTGGAGCGGTACGAGCCGGCGGAAGCTTTGTATTCGGGAGAAGACGGGCTGGATATGATAAGAAGATTTACGGGTGAGGCGCCTTTGCGTCTTGAACATGGAGGGCATCTTGTTTTGGAGATAGGCGAAGGCCAGAGCGAGGCGGTGGAAAATATTATTGATAACAACAAAGAGTTAAGCTTGCAAAAAATCGCGCGGGACTTAAGTGGAGTCGAAAGAGTATTCGTCGTAAAAAAGAGTGGTGGCGATGGATAGAGTTGTCATTAACGGAGGCGCCCCCCTGCGAGGGGAAGTGGCGGTGTCAGGGGCGAAAAACGCGGCGTTACCCATTTTCACAGCGACTCTGCTTGCAGGCGGTGAATACGAATTGAGCAACATTCCTGATTTGCAGGATATCAGAACCATCGCCCTGTTGATTGAAAAGCTGGGCGCCAAAGTGACGCGGACAGGCGGATCGACCTACACGATAAACTCAGAAAACGTTAGTAACCATCAAGCGCCCTACGACCTTGTCAGAACCATGAGGGCGTCATGCCTTGTGCTGGGGCCGCTGACAGCCCGGCTGGGCAGGGCAAGGGTGAGCCTTCCCGGCGGGTGCGCCATCGGTGAGCGGCCCATTGACCAGCACCTCAAAGGGTTAAGCGCCCTGGGGGCGGATATCAAAATCGATCACGGGTATGTGGATATAAAAATGGAAGGAAGGTTTAAAGGCGCCTCTATTGTAATGGACGTTATCACCGTTACCGGGACGATGAACCTTATGATGGCCGCCACATTGGCGGAGGGTTCGACAGTTATTAAAAACGCGGCCAAAGAGCCGGAAGTCGTAGCGCTGGCCGTTTTTTTAAACGATATGGGCGCGAAAATCGACGGGGCCGGCTCAGACACGGTTTGTATCGAAGGAGTAAGACATCTTCACGCGGCCAACGCGCGGATAATTCCAGACAGGATAGAAGCGGGCACTTTCATGGTGGCGTCCGCCATTACGGGGGGAGATGTGACAATAACCGGCATCGACCCGCTATTGGTCAGAAGCTTAAGCGATAAACTTTCGCAAAGTGGTTGTGTAATATCAGAACTAAAGACTGGCGCCAGGGTAAAGTCCACCGGCTCTATCCGTCCGGTAGACGTGACCACCGCCGAATACCCCGGTTTTCCCACAGATATGCAGGCGCAGATAATGGCGCTTATGACGCTTGCGGATGGAGCCTCGGTAATTACGGAGTCGATTTTCGAAAACCGGTTCATGCATGTCGGCGAACTAAGGCGTATGGGCGCCGATATCAGCGTTTCGGGCGCCACGGCGACGGTAAGGGGCGTATCCAGTCTTTCAGGCGCGCCTTTGATGGCCACCGACCTTAGAGCTTCGGCCTCTCTGATTCTCGCCGGGCTTGCGGCCAAAGGAGAGACCACTGTCTCCAGAATTTATCATCTCGACAGAGGCTACGAGCATATCGAAGCCAAACTAAAACGAATCGGCGCCTCGATCAGCAGAGAGAAAGCCGGGAAGGCGCGATAAGCCAGCTGTTCTCTCCCTGAAATACGGTTTCTGCTCTTACGCGAACTCCACGTTTTACAGAGTCGCCACCCCCCTTCATACCCGCCGTCATACATTTCCGAAAAAACTCTTAAGTAAATTTCCGCGCTGACGATAAGTAAGCCAAATGTGACATAAATAGTTGAAAAAAGGAAAGACTGAGCGTTTCAGCTATGTTTTCATCAATCGTTTCGGCAGGGAGGCCGAAACCGGGTTAACAAGGAGGGTTAAGTAATGGCTCTTAGAGTTTACAACAACATTTTCTCAATCACGGCGCAAAGGAACCTGGGTAACAACAGCGCCGCCCTGGGGCGATCACTAGAGCGCCTGTCGTCTGGTATTCGTATTAACCGTGGCGCGGACGACGCGGCGGGGCTGGCCATCTCCGAGGCTCTGCGGGCCGACATCAGGTCGCTCCAGCAGGCGTTAAGGAACGCCAACGACGGCATATCGATGATAAACACCGCTGAAGGCGCCCTGTCGGAGCAGGCCTCCATTCTGGTCAGGATGAGGGAGCTGGCGGCGCAGGCGGCCACAGGCACAGTCGGATCGACGGAGCGGACCACGATCAACCGTGAGTTTACCTCTCTAAGAAGCGAAATCGACAGAATCTCCGCAGTGGCCGAGTTTAACGGCCAGAAACTGGTTGACGGCGCTCTTGATAATGTAAATTCGACGAACGGAGTAGTACAGTCGGTGGTTATCCAGGTCGGAATGCAGGCCACCGTCGCCGACAGGATCAACCTTAACGCGGCGGTGAACCTGACGGCGATAGATTCGACGGGTCTTAACATAACCGGCATTTCTGTCGACTCCGTCGCGTCTGCTCTTGATTCGTTGAGCAGGCTCGACTCGGCCCTGTCGATAGTCACAGAAGGGCGGGGCAAGCTGGGCGCGGTGCAGAACCGTCTCGTGCATACCATCAACAACCTTGCGGTCAGCTCGGAGAACCTGCAGTCTGCGGAATCGGCCATTCGTGACGCGGACTACGCGCAGGAGATATCGCAGTTTACCAGAAACCAGATACTGGTTCAGGCTTCAACTGCGATTCTCGCCCAGGCGAATTTAGTGCCTCAGACCGTTCTGCAACTGCTCGGTTAAACTTGGCGCCTCAGGCCGTTCTCCAGCTACTTGGTTAATTAACAAGTCCACGGAGGACTTTTACAAAAAAGGCGGGGAGCTTTTTATAATCAAGCTCCTCGCCTTTTATTTTCTGACTCCCTGAACAGCCAGACTACCGGTTTTTCGGCTTTATTCCCCATGTATCGGCGAAATTCTCCCAGGAAATCCGAAGTTTTATTTAACTTATTGATATAACAGCTTATATATTTGGGTATTGTGGAGGAAATTTCTAAAGGTATTTTTGAGCTGTTCCGATAAGTTAAACAAATCAGATAGAGAAGAAATTTTAAGGAAACCAGAAACTATGGGTCTCTCAGTTGATGGACTATTATCCGGGCTGGATACGACGAGCATAATAGCCCAGCTTATGGCCCTTGAGCGCAGGCCCGTCCAGCTAAAAGAGCTTGAGCAGGCCACTCTGGCGGATAAAAGGACGGCCTGGCAGGAAATCAACACCAAATTGCTGGCTCTTGAGACAGCCGCCCAGAAATTGAACACAGCCGGCGAATTCAACTCCTACTCAGGAGTTTTCAGCGCCAATAATTCGAGCGGTGGATCGGTTCTTTCTGTGACGGCCGGCTCTAACGCCTCCCAGGGATCATATGACATAGTAGTGAGCCAGCTGGCTACAGCCGAAAAATATGTAACGACCAACTCCATTTCAGACAACACGGCCGATTTAGTCACTTCCGGAACAATAAGAATTAATGTAGGCGGTACCGATTACGATATAACCGTCGCAAGCGGCGACAGCCTTAATGACGTGAAGACGGCGATAAACGCGAGCGCGGCTCCTGTAAACGCCACCGTGATAAACGCCGGGACATCTACTTCTCCCGATTACAAACTGGTGATAACCGGCGATAGCTCCGGCTCTGCCAATGCTGTCACCATAACCGAGCCTGTGGACACTTCCCTTGTTTTCAGCAATACACAAGACGCCCAGGACGCCACACTTACTCTTGACGGCATAAGCATAACCAAAGACTCCAACACAGTAACCGACCTGATAGCCGACGTAACTCTCTCGCTTGAGACCATAGGGTCGGGCACGGTCACGTTTTCGACCGACTACTCAGGTATCATTTCAAACGTCCAGGGCTTCGCCGACGCTTACAACGCAGTCATGGATTACATAAAAAAGGAGTTCACCTATAACCCCGACCTGAATGAGAAAGGGACGCTGTTCGGCAACAATTCGCTTCGCACAATCCAGGATCAGCTCAGAGCCGCAGTCACCGGATCCATTTCCGGCATAGACTCCACCGATTCGAGCAAGATTGCGTTTCTTTCCCAGGCTGGGATCAGCACCGATGAGCTCGGCCAGCTGGTGATCGACCAGAGCAAGTTTACCGACGCGCTGAAAGACAGGTTTGCGGAAACGCGCGCCCTGTTCACCCCAAGCGGCTCCGGCGCTTATACTTTCGTAAGCGCCGCCGGCTCCACCCAGGGCGGAACTTACAACACAAAGATCAGCGGTGGCGTTCTTCAGCTCCAGCTCGTTGGCGGCGACGGCGCATGGTTGAGCATGGACACAAGCGCAGGCTATGCGATCGGCCAGGCTGGCACCATCCTTGAGGGCCTGATCCTGGAGGTCGGAACGTTGGGCGCGGACGGGGCTGGCTCCCAGATGAGGGTAGCCATCGGCGCGGCTGAAAAGGCTTCTTTTT
>DRJW01000466.1 GCA_011052055.1 Nitrospirota bacterium | reverse complement strand
CGCATAATTATTATCTCCCGCAGGCTACCATACACATTCAACGGCAATAGCGAATTTCTGTACCTCAAAACGTCCAAATGGCGACGTCCACACCGAAGCAGGCGCAAATCGAGACCCATGTTGAGTGACATTTTCAGTATGGCTCATTATACAGCTTTCCAGCGATTTAATCCTGCAATACAGGGTAAAGGGAACCTCTAAAAACTTTTTACACGACTTTGCCCATGCCTATTTTCTCAAGGCTCCCTTCTCCGTATAAATACCTTTTAATAAAAAGATACGTAGCGCGGTCTCCTCAGCCTCGTATAGCTTCAATAGCCGCTTTATAATCTTCACTTTTAAAAATGGCGGAACCGGCCACCAGCGCGTTTACTCCCGCAGAGCGAACCTCGGCCGAGTTATCTGGCTTTATGCCGCCGTCCATTTCTATATCGATATTCAGCCCCTTGCGGTCGATCATCTCTTTGAGCCGTCTGGTTTTTTCAAGCGCGCCCATGATAAATGATTGACCGCCAAATCCAGGATTGACAGACATTAACAGCGCCATATCGATTTCCGGCAGAATAGATTCGATCGAGTCTAGCCCGGTCGCGGGATTTAGCGCCACGCCCGCTTTTACGCCCAGTTCTTTTATCAATGTTACCGTCCTGTGCAGGTGAGGGCAGGCTTCAACATGAACGGTGATGATATCAGCCCCGGCTTTGACGAAATCGGGGATGTACCGGTCGGCGTTTTCTATCATAAGGTGGACATCAAGCGGCAGGCGTGTGCCAGGTTTAATGGCTTCGACCAGAAGGGGGCCTATGGTGATATTCGGGACAAAGTGGCCGTCCATCACGTCAATATGTATCCAGTCGGCTCCGGCCTTGTCCACAGCTTTTATCTCATCGCCAAGTCTTGAAAAGTCGGCTGACAGAATGGACGGAGCCACTAAAATTGTTCTGTTGGTCATGCGCTCATTTTTTAAAGTCTGGACGATCTTATCATAACGATCAGAATCTTTTGACCTCGGCAAGCTCGTCGTTAATAAATATTTTCGCTGATGTGCGCCCTTTTATCTCCAGCAAAAGAGAAACGGTGTCGCCCGGTCTGTGGATACGGTTATAGACCTCCTTCTCTCCGTCGGTGTTGTCCTGGATGATCGATACATTAACAGCCGAAGGCCCGTCGGGTATGGTGTAATAAAGAAAAGTAAATGTCGCCGGCCCGGCGGAGCTGTCTGTAAAATACCCCTCCGAAACTGTAAGGGAGATAAAAGAGCCACGCGCCACCCTTTCGCCGAATTCCGGCTCCTGCGCTATGACAATTCCTCTATCCTTCTCATTGTCCGGCCTGTAGGCGACCCGGCTGATTTTCAGATCCATCGACTTCATATTCTCCATTGCGGATGACAACGGCTCGTCAATGAAATCGGGCGCCATCAGGTACTCGGTAAACGGCCCGGCGCTCACCAGCAAAGTGAGCGAGTCGCCCCTCCTGACTATTGTTTGGGCTGGCGGCTTCTGCCCCATGACGATTCCCTTTTGAGCGCTGGCGGAGTGGACGGTTATTTTTTTACCAACTTTTAAACTGTTCCTGTTTAATATCGTCTCCGCCCGCAGAAGAGTCGCCCCAAGAAGATCGGGAGCGAGGGTTTCCTTGGAGCCGCGGCTTACAATCACTTTTACATCGCGTCCGGTTTTTAAAGGCTCCCCCGGCTCCGGATCCTGGGAGATGATCTTGTCTTTGGGAGTAGCCGGATCGAAATCGAGCCGGGTGACTTTAAGATAAAGACCGCGCTCGTCCAACGCCTCCAGCGCCGGGATGATACGTTTACCCTGGACATCAGGCACGACGACTTTTTCCCCGCCTGTGTACATAGAGACTTTCATAACTACAATCGCGCTCACAATCGTCACAGCGCAAAACAGAAGGAAAGCTTTAAAATAATCGAACATTTAACTCATTTACCTTTTTATCAGTAATTCAGGAAAATCAAGTAAGCAGTCTAACCGATAAAGATATTATAATAGAATCATGTGATTTTTAACTAACCACGTTTCGTGATTTTCGCTGAAAAAAATCCGTCCATTCCTCCATCGCCCGGCAGAATAAACAGATCGCCCTTCTCATTTATATAATCGATAAGATCTGGCGCTGAGTCTTTCAGATTGACTCGTTTGAAATCTTGCTGATTTAAGAGAAAACGCTCCACCTGATCTTCTCCCTCCTCAGGCTCTATGGAGCAGACGGCGTAAACCATAGAGCCGCCTTTTTCCAGATGATCTCCAGCGCGGGACAAAATCTTGCTCTGTAGACCGGCCATCCGCTCCACAAGTTCCTCCGATTTGTTCCATTTCCCTTCTGGATGTCTTCTTAGCACACCTGTGCCGGAACAGGGTGCGTCAACGAAAATTTTGCTATATTTTCGCTTAACAGGCCAGTTATTTATCATATCGGCGATAATCAGCTTGCAATTTCCCACTCCAAAACGGGTCATATTTCGCGAAAAAAGGCCTATATTGGATGATTTTACGTCAAAACTGGCCAAAACCCCCCGGTTTTGCATCATTTCTGAAAACAGTCCGCTTTTGATCCCTTTGCCACAACATACATCCGCCACCATTTCTCCTGGCCGGGCGTCGAGCAGTTTCGCCGCCATATATGAAGCGCCATCCTGGGGTTGAATAAATCCCTCGGTGACCAACGAAGAATCGGGGAAAACGGAGCCTTTCGTCACTTTTAGCAAGCCATCGGCCCATTCCACAGGCTCGGTCACGATTCCCTCTTCGTCGATCATCGCCTTTATTTCATCAAGATTTGATTTTAATCTGTTAACTCTTATAAAAACCGGCGCCTGCCTGTTGCTCTCGGCCATGACCCTCTCGGCGATTTCAATTCCGAACCGGCGTATCCAGCGATCAGTTATCCAGTCGGGAAAAGAATAAATCTCGCCCACTCTTTTCTCGTCGGCGATACCATTTTTTTGAGTCTTTCTCACATAATCGGAAATCGACTCCGCGCCAATTTCGTTAGCGTATCTCACAGCCGATCGTAGAACGCCGTTGATGAATCCTGCGCTTTTCCTGAGCCTGGGATCGTTTTTGGCTATGTTTACCGTCTCGTTAACCGCCGCCGACACGGGGGTTTTGCTCATCGCGAACGCCTGGTAAAGCCCTGCTCTCAATAATTGAAGAACGGAAGTATCAACCTTGCGCAAAGGGCGCTCGCAGGCCAGGGCAAGAATCGAATCGAGCGACCTTTTGTGGCGCGTCACTCCATAGACGATTTGCGATATGAACGCGCGGTCACGTCTGGAAAAGTCTGACCAGGCGGGTATAGCGCTAATAACAGCGTCAATCCTGCTTCTACGCTCTTCTACTTTGAGCAGGATTTCAAAAACGGTCTGCCTGGGAAGATCGGTCAAAAGCGTAGTTCAGCCGGGCGGCCAGCCCAGGCTTCTGCCGCCCAAGAGGTGGAAATGAAGATGGAACACCGCCTGCCCCCCGTCGGCGCCTATGTTGGTGACAATACGGAAACCGGATTTGTCGATACCTTTTTGTTTAGCGATCTTGTTGGCCAGCAAGAACATCTCCCCCATAAGCGCCCTGTCCTCTTGCCTAAGCCCAAGCGCAGACTCGATATGCTTCTTGGGGATTATCAATACATGAACGGGGGCTTTAGGGTCTATATCGTTAAAAGCGTAAAGCGCGCCGGTCTCCTCCACTTTGTCTGAAGGTATCTGACCCGCTACGATTTTGCAAAAAAGACATTCATTCATAGACGCTATTGTATCCCATGCAGGGCGTAGAAAGAATTGCCTGATTAAAGTCGCTAAGGCAACTATTGCCCATCGGTGTATGAGAGCGCAAACTTTAATCGAAGCCCCGACAGCTATTAACCAGTTGTTTTTAAGTGCGTTAAGCATGCATTGCCATTTTTGGCATAGCCGTTGAATAGTTATGGTGTACACAGACCAATCTATCTGCGTAAAACTGAGGATAAGTGAGTGGTTATATCGATATCGGCGGACTACCTCAATGAGGTTTTGCCCGGCCCGAAACAAGCGCCGGAAATCAAAATGTTCGCACTTGACGAAACATTCCAGAAAATATTCAGCTCTATCCAGGAAACCAGTCGCCAGATCGACAACAAAGTTGATGATAAAAGAGCCAGGGACGCCACTTTAACCCGTGACAAAACAGATAAGGCCTCCCGAAAATATGATGAAAACATAGATAAAAACATAAATGATAAAAATAGAAATATAGAAGAGCCGGTACGCGATACAGATAAAAACCAGGAAAACGCCGCCGATGACGCGCGTTCTGAATCGGACAAATCCGCGCAATCTGGTGACAAGGTAGTCATCCAGGAAAAACCTGAAAAAGATAAAACGGATGACACGGATGACAAAGATCTGACACAAGAAGAAATAAAAGAAAAAATCTTACAGCTTTTTAAAGAGCTTCTGGCGGATTCCGGACAGACTAAAGACCTGGACAAAAATTTAACCAGTCTGGAGAAAGCCGCTTCGATAATCGCCAAAAAACTTTTGGCCCTGTCAGAATCCGATCCATCAGCTTTTGAAAAGTTGATGGAAGACCTTTCAAAAATATCCTTGAAAGATAAAGGGAAAAACCCGGGGCAGGTTATCTCGCAAGCGCTAAAGCTTATACAGGCAACAGACCCCCAAAGTCAGGCGGCGCAAAACCAGGACGATAAGAACGTCCAAACTTTGCTTAAGAAAGCTTTAAAACTGGTGGAAAAAACCGATCCATCGCCAGAAGACAGAAAGGAGATGTTAAAAGACCTGTCTGAAAAAGGAGAAAAACGGGCGGATGGCCAGCCTTTTGATAAGGCGATTGACGCCGGGAAAGATACCCGGACAAACGCAAAGGCCGCCAATAATAAAGACGCCGCCAACCAGCAGGCCACCGCGAAGCAGGCCATCTCCAATGAAGCTGTAAAACCCGCAGAGGGTCAGGTTAAAGCGGACGTGAAACCTGGCGGCGTGAAAATAACAGACAACACGACGGCCCAAACGAATCCTGCGCCTGGTAATTCCAGCAAAACAGCCAGCGCCGACCGGCCCCAGGTAGCCGCTAAATTCACCTCCAGGGAAGCGTTCGAAAGAATGCTGGTCGACCAGATAGTAAGAAAAGCAAGGATAAATGTAAGAGCCAATGGCGTCTCGAACATCGTTGTTCAGATTGATCCGCCAAATCTTGGCAAAGTGAGCATAAGGATAAGCGTTCAAGACAACATAGTGAAAGCTTATATGATCGCCGAGAATCATGAAGTCCGGAGCATTATCGAAAACAACCTCGACAACCTCAAAAACTCCATGAACAACCAGGGCCTCAAAGTGGATCAGATCAATGTCACCACTGCAGAGGCCTATACGCAAGACAGAAACGAAACATCAGGGAACGATTTCGGTTCGGAAAGCAACCGGGATAATCAACGCCACGAGCCGGGATCCGGCTCAGCGACGGACACGGAAGGCGAAATGACCACCGCCCAGGTCCGGGCCCTGTCCCACGACGGTGTTCTTAATATAGTGGCCTGATCCAAGGAGATAGAAAAATGATAGTAACCTCGCCAAGCGTTGTAGAAACAACAAACGTGACTGGGGAAGCCTCCAAAAGCGTTAAAAAAGATGATAAAAGCCTGGGGCAGGGGGATTTTCTCAAATTGCTGGTCGCCCAGCTTAAGAATCAGGATCCGATGAACCCCATGGACAACACCGACTTCACCGCCCAGATGGCCCAGTTCTCCTCGTTGGAGCAACTTATGAACGTGAACGAAAACCTTGAGCTTTTAACAACTTCGGCCAACGCGACCAACAGCGCGCAGGCGATGTCTCTTATCGGAAAGGAAGTCAAGGCGGAGGGCAATAGCATCCATGTCAAAAATGGAATCGCCTCCGACATTAGTTTCGAGCTTCCAGATACGGCCGGCAAGGTTGTAATAAGCGTTGAAGACCAGAACGGAAACGTTGTGCGGACGATAGAGAAAAGCTCGATGAGCGCCGGGCCGCAACAGGTGTCATGGGATGGAAACAGCCAGTACGGCGGCCCATTGCCGAACGGACTTTATAACTATACGGTGATAGCCAAAGGCACAGACGGTAACGTGATGGAAGTCGCTACCTTCACAAGAGGGATAGTAGACACCATATCTTTTGAAAACGGTATTGGATACATTCACATTGGTGAATTGAAATATATGTTAAGTGAAGTGCTGGAAGTAAAAGAGCCGGAAACCCAGGCTGATGGCGAGCAGGGAGATGACACAGGCGAGTCGTCCGGCCAGGAAACCGAAGATGAGGAAACAACCGCCTGAGGCGGACGAAATAAAAAGGAGAGAGCGAAAATGGGCCTTACAAGCGCGATGTACTCTGGAGTTAGCGGACTGATGACATATGGCGACGCCATGAACGTCACAGGCGATAACATAGCAAACGTCAACACCGTCGGTTTTAAAGGAAACTCTACCATATTCGCCGATGTGCTGGCCAACTCCGTATCCAACGGCGCCACAACCATGCAGTTCGGCAGGGGCGCCCTCATACAGGGAGTAAAAGCTTCGTTTTCCCAGGGCTCGTTCTCGACGACCGGTAACGCGACCGACATGGGCATTCAGGGGGCAGGTTTCTTCGTGGTCAAGGATGAGGCCAACAGCGCGACATACTATACCCGCGCTGGCCAGTTCATCATCAACAACGATGGAAAGCTCGCCAATCCCAACGATTATCTGGTTCAGGGATACAAGCTTACCACTAACGCTTCAGGCGTGGTGACAAGGGCGAACGGCGGCGGTGACATTGATATAAGCGGCGTCCAGTCCGTTCCAAAGAAGACCACTATGTACAGGATGGGTCTGAACCTTTCCACGGTAGCCTCGGCGGGGACGACGTTCTCGACTTCGTTGAATGTCTATAACTCGCTCGGCGAAGAGACGACCATCACATACACATTCACTAAGACCAGCGCCGCGCTTGAGTGGCAATACAACACATCAGGCCCGACAGGCACCAGCCTTTCAGGAACCGGATCTTCCGGCACACTGACATTCACCAGCGCTGGCGTTCTTTCGACAAGAGGCGCTTACAGCGGGGCAAGCCAGGCGGCTATTACAGCCGATCTGCCTCTGGTCATATCAGGCTTCCCCTCCGGCGCGGCGAGCCTTACTATCAGCTGGGATCTTTACAACACCGCCTCCAGCGCGCAACGCAACGAAATAACCGGGTACGCGTCGAACTCTGTCACAAACTCGATGTGGCAGGATGGATACAGCACCGGTGTGCTAAGAGGCCTGTCGGTGGATCAGGAAGGAATCATATCCGGCCTTTTCTCAAATGGGCAGACGCAGAAAATGTACCAGGTTCAGATGGCCGATTTTATAAGCCCGTGGGGCCTGTCAAGACAGGGCAACACACTGTTCGCGGAGACAACCGATTCCGGCCAGCCGATACTCGGTTTTGCCAAGTCGGGAGGGTTCGGCACAATCTACGGCTCCTCGCTGGAGTTATCGTCCGTGGACTTGTCCAGAGAGTTCGTCGATATGATTCAGAACCAGAGGGCGTATCAGGCCAACTCCAGAATCATCACGACGGTCGATCAGATGCTACAAGACGTGATAGCGCTTAAACGGTAATTAAAATAAATAGCCGGCGGTTTTGAGCAAGGCGGCTAAGCTTGCTCGGGGTTAGCGGGATAGAAAAAGAAAAGTTTATTGAAGACTCGTAATGCCATGACGGTTACTGCTTCCAACCAGCATGGTGTTTATTGGCGGCGAACGGGAATACGGATTCCATGGCGGTCGTCGAACAAATAGGAACGGGGGCGGCCGTCCCTTCTGCTCTCGTAAACGGTCGTCCCCTTACCTTACCTAGTCTCCCTTGAATTTCCGACGCGCGGTCAGCTCCGTGTTTCTAACGAGCTGAAGAAGGAAGGGATAATCCTCACTCCCGGCTTGATAATCCTCACTCCCGGCTTGTGGAAAAGTTATGGATAACAGGTACGCAGGATATTAACCTCAAACTTTACAATTGTTTCCAAATTCAATTGCGCTTACCATTAAGGCTCTAAGCCATTGTTGCGCAAGCGGTTATAAAAATAAATGAAACGCCCCAGCTGTTTTCCAGCCAAAACCGGATGGAATAAATTTTATCAACATATTACGGGCGTATATGGCCGTTCCCCTTTATTGACGCATGTTTTCGCTATCCGGGCCAGGGAAACAAAGCCTGTTTCGATTTAAAAAACCTTTTTAATAAAGCGGCTACCGCTCGTTCACGGGAACATAATCACGGGTCTTGG
>DRJW01000465.1 GCA_011052055.1 Nitrospirota bacterium | reverse complement strand
TAACTTAAGGGGACCTCTAAAAAGCGCTTTCGTAGCGAAATCGAGCGAAAAGTCGTCAGGCGAGGCGGCGAGACAAAATAGCCGCAAGCGTAGTATATAACTACTCTGAGGACGATTTTGACTCGTCAACGAAGCATGGCGCCTTTTACAGCCGACTGTAGCAGAAATGGATTTTTAGAGGTTCCCTTAAGGGTTGTTAAGCCTCATTTTAATTTGATAGGAGATTTTATAGTTATGCCTGCTCAAGTACAATCTCAAGCGCCGGATTTTAAGGGAGACGCCGTTGTCGGAAAACAGTTCAAGGAAATCAGCCTGGCTGATTATAAAGGAAAATGGCTGGTTCTTTTTTTCTATCCCCTTGATTTCACATTTGTTTGCCCCACCGAGATCACCGCTTTCTCCGATGTCATAGACAAATTCAAAAAGCTCGACGCTGAAGTTGTGGGATGCTCTGTAGACAGCAAATTCTCTCATCTCGCATGGGTGGAGACGCCTCGCAATAAAGGCGGCCTAGGAGATATCAACTACCCGCTTTTGGCTGATATAACCAAAGAGGTAGGCAGAGACTACGATGTCTTGCTGGAAGCAGGTGTCACGCTTCGCGGACTTTACATCATCGGCCCTGACGGAATCATAAAGTACAAACTCGTCCACGACCTCGGCATTGGCCGTAACCCTGCAGAAGTTCTGCGAGTTCTTGCGGCGATACAGACTACCGAAAAAACAGGCGAGGTATGCCCAACCGGGTGGGAGCCGGGAGGCGACACCATGAAGCCTGATCCTGAAGGATCGCAGGAGTATTTCGGCAAGCACGGTTAATCCTGCCTTTAACCAACATGTAGACGGCCCGGCTTCAAATCAGTCGGGCCGTTTTTTCCCTTATGAAAAATTTACAAAAATCATCACACCCGTCATACGGATCGCGGCCTTTTGGCGCCCATATGTCGATAGCGGGCGGAGTGGAAAACGCCCCGGCAAGGGCAGAGGCGGTCGGCGCAAGATCGATCCAGATATTTACAAAAAACAACAACCGGTGGGCGGGCAAACCTTTAGATCAAAATCAAATCGCGAAATTTTTCGAAAACTCAAAAACGCTGGGCGTGGACGTATTCGCGTCTCACGACTGCTATCTTATAAACCTCGCCTCGCCAGACACGGAAATTTTGACCAAATCAAGAAACGCCTTCCTTGATGAAATGGATCGGGCGGACGCTCTTAAAATTCCTTGTCTTGTGTTCCATCCCGGAGCGCACACCGGATCGGGCGAAGATACGGGCTTGAAAAAAGTGGCCGAGTCGATTGATTACTGTGTCACACAACGGCCCGACAGCCGGGTGACGCTGACGATGGAGACCACCGCCGGCCAGGGCACAAGCCTTGGCTATAAGTTCGAGCAGATTGCGAAGATAATCGAGCGCTCCAATTACCCGGAAAAACTGGGGGTATGCGTCGATACCTGCCACATTTTCGCCGCCGGTTACGATATAACCGGCAAAAAAGGATTTAACAATGTTTTTGAACTGTTCGATAAGATCATAGGACTTAAAAAACTGAAGATGTTTCATGTAAACGACTCAAAAAAAGGGCTCGGATCGAGAGTAGACCGGCATGAGCATATTGGAAAAGGTTTTATCGGACTGGAGGGATTCCGATCGCTGGTCAACGACGCGCGGTTTAAAAAAACTCCAATGATCCTGGAAACGCCTAAAGGCCCGGATGGAGCCGAGGATATCGTCAACCTTCGCGTTTTGGCAGGCCTCATCGGGAAAAAAGACCGCAAGCAAGTCAATTTGACTTCAAACCGGCGTATGCTAAAATGCTAATGGAACCGCCCTTTGTATCGATGAGGTAATTGAATGCCGGAAAATGAACGCCCTGATGACGATATGGAAACGCTCTCGAAGGCCATCGTCGATGCGATCATAAAATCGAAAGACGTACGAGAGGCCATTCGCAAACTGTCCGACACGGACGAGAGCTATTCGAAATCGTTCATGGTGCTGATGTTAAGAGTCCAGAACCTTGTAGAGTCGATCGGCGTCGATCTGTCGAAAGCCGGTGACCCTTCCTCCGAGGAGAAGTTTAATCCTGGCCCGGCCAAGCCGTCGGCGATAAAAAAGAAAAACAGGAATTTATTTAAAAACCTTGTAGACGGAAAAGTCGAGACTCCCAGCGAGCTTGCTTTCCGTGAGTTTTTAGCGGATCGGTTTGACCAAGATGAGTGGTTGAAAAAAATAGGAGTCATTTTTAACGAGGAGTCTGGAGATTGACTCCCCCTTTTTAAAACCAGCTCAACTCATTCCGGTCGTATCGCCTCACAAAACGCGGTGGCGTCATGGAGTTATTTAAGGCAATAGACGCAGGCGGCCTGACACACTCCAGGCAGGTTATGGTAGACCGGCACTTAAAAAGCCGTGAAATAAACGACCCGGCTGTCCTGCTTGCCATGGGGTCCGTTCCCCGTGAAAAGTTCATCTCCGCCGATCTTGCGGGGTCGGCCTATGACGATAATCCTCTGGCCATAGGTTACGGTCAGACGATAAGCCAGCCTTACATCGTCGCTTTGATGATTCAGAAGCTTAATCTGAAAAATACAGACAGGGCGCTTGAGATCGGAACCGGCTCTGGATACCAGGCGGCTGTCTTGTCGAAACTGGCTCACCACGTTTACACGACTGAAATTATAGATCAGTTGGCAAACGAATCTTCCGAACGGCTCGAACGCCTGGGCTATAAGAATGTGACGGTTATTCATACGGACGGCTCCCTGGGGCTTGAGCGGAGCGCTCCGTTCGACAAGATAATAGCCTCAGCGGCGGCCAGGAAACCTCCAAAAGCGCTGGAAAATCAGCTTGCCGAGGGTGGCCTTATTATCATGCCGCAGGGGGGCTCTCATTTCCAGAGCCTTATATTAGGAGAGAAAACCGGCGGCGTCATCGATTATAAAACAATGATTTCTGTCCGATTCGTTCCCATGACCGGAGCCGCGGAAGAGTTATAAAAAAAGCCATGCGGATAACTTCCAGGCTTTCTAGTATAATTGGCGCTTGTTTTTTGCGTCTGGCGCGCTGTGGAGACGCCAAAGAGCGGTTAAATAAAATGAAAATTTTCAATCAGGTAGAAAGGAGGGGCTGATGTCTCAGGAAAAACTCAAGTCTGTAATGATTAACGCTGTTGAATCGATCAAGGCCGACCCGGAGAGCGCCAAAGGCGTGTTCGCGGCGCAGGTTGAGTGGATCGATGGCGCAAGTTGCTCCGCCAAGGCGCAAAGCTCGTCTCCCCTCGATTTTAATAAAAACCCGGGCGCGCGCCTGGGGCTGGGGTGCCGGATAGACATGCAGGGGAAAAACGCCGATATGGTTCCGGGCGAGATGCTTCTGGTGGCGGTCGGCTCGTGCCTTGCCATCTCATACAGCACGTTCGCCGCTGTTGAGGATCTCAAGCTCGACAAGGTAATAGTGAAGCTTAAAGGCTATGTCGATTTTCGCGGCATGCTTGGCTTTGATAAATCGTACCCGGTCGGTTTTGAGAAGATCACATATCAAACCATTATCGAAAGCCCGGAAAGCGAGGAGACATTGCGCGATCTGGTAAGAAGATCGGAAGCCCACTGCCCTGTTCTCGATTCGGTCGCAAGCCCCGTTGATGTGCACGGCGAAACCACAATTAATGACATAAAAATCTAGACAACGGGCGCTGTGGCCCTTCGGCGCCACGCAGGGCATAAAAGGTTTTTCCCCTCCTCGGTAAGGAGGGGAAAATTCGTCTCCTTACCCAAGCCAAAGGCTGTGGGGGAGGCTGGGAGGGGGTTTACTGGGAACATCCGAAGCCAGTGAACCGGTAGTCACAAAGAACTCCGATATGTCATCGCGAGGTCTGAGGAGCAGGCCGTGGCGATCTCGAACCAAGATGAGATTGCCGCGTCGGCTATCACCTCCTCGCAATGACAGGAGTCGCCTACGGCTTTTTTACTGGGAACATCGAAACCCGTCAGGGGGGAAGAGGTCTTTTCGCCGCGCTCTTTATCCGGTTTATTTCAGGCCCAGAACGTCTTGCATGTCGTAGACGCCGTTGGGCTGGTTTACCACCCATAAAGCCGCGCGGACGGCGCCTGCG
>DRJW01000464.1 GCA_011052055.1 Nitrospirota bacterium | reverse complement strand
GGGCCGGGCCTTTTTGCCGGAGGCTTTGGCTTTGCGTTGAGGAGCCGCAGAGCGTATTTGCGGTTGTATCCGCAGACCTTGCAAAACTCGTCGAGAATTAGCTTCTTCTCTTTTCTGCCAGCTTTTCCATACCGCCCACGAATGGCTTTAAGATACTCTTTTCTTGTCGTTTTTCCCATATTCCAGACCTCTTTTTTGGGTTACATGGAATATGAGTCAACGATACATTCTTAATGTCTATACAAATTTCCTTCGGTTACATTTAATTTGAGGCAATTCGTCCCAAAAAACAAATAATAAATTCGCTTGCAATAAATCGAAAATTATACGAAAAGGAATCAAATTCCATAATAACAGAAATAATATCGCCATAAGACGAAAAAGCCCCGACCGGCATGAACCAGTCGGGGCTTTTTATATTTTAAAGCAGGCGGCGTCCTACTCTCCCACCTCGTCTCCACGGCAGTACCATCGGAGCTGAAGATTTTAGTCGTAAACTATCCGCCTGTGGCCAACTTTTACTATCAAGACCAAAAAGGTCTCCTCCTTAAGGGAGCATATGATTCTGTAATCGCCAACCCGATAGCGCCAGAGCCCCTTTTTATCACTGCCCAACGCTTTGCCGAAACTTTGTGGATTGTCTGATGGAGCTATTCTTTCTTTAAGAAATTTGAGGATACGGCGTTGTGTTTCCCTGTCTAGTTTCGAAAACTCTCGAAACGCATCTGGATAAAACTCAATCCGCCAGGCCAAGACGGCGCTCTACTTCGTCAATAGGAATTCCGGGACGCTCTTTTTCCAGCCGGGAAAGCGCCAGTAAGTAGTCCTCCTGATCTTCCAAAAATTCCACTATAGCCTGTTTTGCGTAATAGCTTTTTGTGCGTCCTGTTTTTTTCGCCAGTTTTTCCAGTCTTTTTTCGATTTCCGGCGGCAGTCTTAAAGCCAGCATAATTCATCCTCCTTTTGCTATACAAGTATAACATTTATAGTGAGACAAAAAAAGCCCCGACCGGCGTGAAGCCAATCGGGGCTTTTATATTTATAGTCGGCGGCGTCCTACTCTCCCACACCGTCTCCAGTGCAGTACCATCGGCGCTGAGGGGCTTAACTTCCGTGTTCGGGATGGGAACGGGTGTGGCCCCCTCGCTAAGACCACCGACAAGCTATGAGCTTGTGCAATTCCCGCCTTTGGCGGGGTTTTAATAATACCTTAAAGCGTGTCGCTCGCACGTCATGGCCAACTCTATATATTTGGCTTATTCCGCTTTAAGACTACATTCAGAAGAACAGCAAGGCCTTGTGGCCCCGGTTCTTTAGATTTGTGGGGTTTTAGATTTTGTAAGAGTAAACAAAGAAAAATTAAGATCAAGCCAATCGGCTTATTAGTACCGGTATGCTTCACACATTACTGCGCTTCCACTTCCGGCCTATCAACCTTGTAGTCTACAAGGAGCCTAATAGGGATATCTAATCTTGAGGTTGGCTTCCCGCTTAGATGCTTTCAGCGGTTATCCATTCCCGACGTAGCTACCCGGCCATGCCGCTGGCGCGACAACCGGAACACTAGAGGTCAGTCCATCCCGGTCCTCTCGTACTAGGGACAGATCCTCTCAAATATCCAACGCCCACGATGGATAGGGACCGAACTGTCTCACGACGTTCTAAACCCAGCTCGCGTACCGCTTTAATGGGCGAACAGACCAACCCTTGGGACCTTCTCCAGCCCCAGGATGCGATGAGCCGACATCGAGGTGCCAAACCGCGTCGTCGATATGGACTCTTGGACGCGATCAGCCTGTTATCCCCGGCGTACCTTTTATCCGTTGAGCGATGGCCCTTCCATGCGGAACCACCGGATCACTAAGGCCTACTTTCGTACCTGCTCGACCTGTCGGTCTCGCAGTCAAGCTCTCTTTTGCCTTTGCACTCGACAGCTGGTTTCCAATCAGCCTGAGAGAACCTTCGCGCGCCTCCGTTACATTTTAGGAGGCGACCGCCCCAGTCAAACTACCCGCCTGACAGTGTTCCTACTCCTGATTCAAGGAGCAAGGTTAGAAAGCCAGAACAACAAGGGTGGTATTTCAAGGTTGACTCCACCAGAACTGACGTCCCGGCTTCAAAGTCTCCCACCTATCCTACACATATTGAACCAAATTTCAGTGTCAGGTTATAGTAAAGGTGCACGGGGTCTTTCCGTCCAGTCGCGGGTATCCGGCACTTTCCCCGGAAATTCAATTTCACTGAGTCCCTGGTTGAGACAGTGTAGCCATCGTTACGCCATTCGTGCAGGTCGGAACTTACCCGACAAGGAATTTCGCTACCTTAGGACCGTTATAGTTACGGCCGCCGTTTACCGGGG
>DRJW01000463.1 GCA_011052055.1 Nitrospirota bacterium | reverse complement strand
AGTGAAACGCGAAGAAACTTTAACATTTTACCTTTCCCGTTTTAAAACCTTGAGCCGCCATCTTATACAATAACAATAGTAAAGTACAGCAACACAAAAATAATATACCTGAGTCTGCTGGCCTCAGGCTATCTGGTATTTCTCCTGCCCCATCTTGTAAAGATCGAGCCCTTTAGTGTCGTTAATGACGACCACGCGAAAATCCTCCACTTCCATTCTTCTTACCGCTTCTGGCCCCAGGTCTTCGTAGGCCACTATCTCCACTTTTTTTATACTGCGGGCGATTAAAGCCGCCGCGCCGCCGATGGCCGCGAAATAGACCGCTTTATGTTTGACCATAGCGTCAACCACATGCCCGGCGCGGGCGCCTTTACCGATCATCCCTTTCATCCCGACCTCCATAAGACGCTCCGAGTATGCGTCCATCCGGTAGCTGGTGGTCGGGCCGGCGGAGCCGACGATCTGTCCCGGTTTGGCAGGCGATGGGCCGACGTAATAGATCACCGCCCCGTTCATATCAAACGGCAGTTCCTTCCCCTCGTCGAGCAGGGCGATCAGGCGTTTGTGCGCTGAATCCCTTGCCGTGTATACGGTTCCGGTAATGCTCACCTGGTCGCCAGCGTTAAGACCTTCCACCATTTCGTCTGTGAGGGGGGGTGTGATCTTTTTTATCTCGTCGCTCATTAAAACTCCCCCTCTTTGTGCCTGCTTGCGTGGCAACAGATATTCACCGCCAGCGGAAGACTGGCTATGTGGCAAGGATGTTTTATAAGATGAACCGCCATTGCGAACACTCTGCCGCCCAGCCCCTGCGGCCCCATGCCGAGGTTGTTTATTTTCAAAAGAAGCTCTTTTTCCATTCCGGCCAGCTCCGGGTCGGGATTCGGCTCGCCGATTTTACGAAGAAGCGCTTTTTTGGCCAGAATGGCCGCTTTTTCCGGAGTGCCGCCTATGCAGGCGCCCACAATGACGGGAGGACAGGGATTCGATCCCGCTTCCTGGCGCCGCTGGACGATAAAATCGACAACCGCCTCTTTGCCGCCTGACGGGGTGAGCATGGTGACACGTGACATATTCTCCGACCCGCCACCTTTTGGAGCTATCGTAATTTTAAATTTATCCCCTTCTACGATGTCTGTGATTATCACAGCAGGAGTGTTGTCTTTTGTGTTCTTACGGGTAAAAGGGTCGCAGATTGATTTTCTTAGAAAACCTTCCTTATACCCGTGCCTTACCCCTTCGTTTATGGCGTCGTCCATCGACCCGCCCGATATAACGACCTCCTGTCCCATTTCAACGAACACAACCGCAAAACCGGTGTCCTGGCACATGGGAACTTTTTCGTCGCGGGCGATTTTGGCGTTTTCCAGCAACGCCGTAAAAATGGCTTTTCCGGTGGGCGACTCTTCTTGTTTGAGACCCTTTTCAAAAGCTTGAATAACATCGTCGCCCAGGTCGGTATTGGCTTCAATGCACAGCATCCGCACTGTGTCGGTGATATCTGAAGCTTTTATTTCCCTGACCGCCATAAATTCCCCGAAAAAGAGCGCCAACCTGGCCAACCTGGCCACCCTGGTCTGTTTTATTAAAGGGAACCTCTAAAAATCCATTTCTGCTACAATCGGCTGTAAAAGGCGCCATGCTTCGTTGACGAGTCAAAATCGTCCTCAGAGTAGTTATT
>DRJW01000462.1 GCA_011052055.1 Nitrospirota bacterium | reverse complement strand
TTGTGTTTCTTGCCGTCCAATTATGGGTGATGTCTCAACATTCAAAGAATCAAGGTGAAACCTACAATAGAATTGTGGAGGCCACTTCCAATGAAAATGGCAACAAATACAATGTAATCGTCACAAGAGATAAGAAGGACTGGCTGGTGTCAGATGTTGCTGAGCTTCCCGGATGCCATACACAGGCAAAGAATATGAATGATCTTCTCGAAAGAACGAAAGAAGCTATTCAGGCTTATCTTGAAAGTGACAGTTCATATGAAAGCAAAGTGGAATTTATCAAAATTCGGCAAATATAAGGTATGATTTTGGCTAGGCTATCGGGATTGAATGGAAAAAAACTTGTAGAATTTGTAGGAAAATTTTGGTTTGTTTACAGCCATACAGCACGCAGTCATACGGTTTGCTGGCATTCTGACGGCAGGATAACCGTGATACCTTATCATTCAGGGGAGGAAATCGGCCCAGGGCTTCTGAATAAAATCATAAAGAAAGATTTGGGGATCACCAGAGAGGAATTTTTAAAAAAAATATAGTCACTTACCTCTAATCGCAAATTTCGTCTCACTCGTCGTTTTTGGTAAGTTCCAGGAATATCGACTCCAGGTCATCGCCTTCCGATCCTGCGTTTGCTCTCAGCTCGTCCATTGTGCCGGTGGCTATGACTTTGCCTTTGCTCAAGATGGCTATCCGGTCGCAAATTTCCTCGGCCACCGCCATCGTATGCGTCGAAAGAAGAACCGTGTTTCCCGAATCGGCCACTTCCCGGAACAGCCCTTTTACCTGCCGCATTCCTTTGGCGTCCAGGCCCACCATCGGCTCGTCGATGATAATCACTTTCGGGTTGTGGATAAGCGCTGAAGTGATTATCAGCTTTTGGCGCATTCCGTGGGAATAGGTCTCTACAAGCTCGTCGAGCCAGCCGGAGAGCGAAAACATATCTAGCAAGGCGGCCTGTTTTTCAAAGACTTTCGAGTCGCCGTTTACGCGGTAGATGTCCCGGATAAACTCCAAAAACTCGCGCCCTGTAAGTTTCTCATAGATAAAAGGCTTGTCCGGCACGAAGCCTATAATTTTTTTGGCCTCGACAGGATTTTTCTGAATATCATGTCCGAAGATCGTAAGGGCGCCTTTTGTGGGAGTCAGCAGTCCTGCGAGCATTTTAAGAGTGGTGGTCTTGCCCGCCCCGTTGGGCCCCAAAAACCCGAAACACTCGCCCGGTTTTACATGCAGGTTCAGATTGTCCACAGCCACAGTGGAGCCGTAAACTTTTGTTACGCCGTCAATATGGATCATCCGGCCATCTTAACTTAATCTATCATCACTGTAAAAGCGGCTGTGGGAAAGGCAAGGGTATAAAGGGGGTATAAAACTGTTAACAGGAGCCAAAAACCCGACCCGGCTTTTAAGGGGGAAGGTAGGAGCCGGATCGGGCAGGCGCCTGTTAACAGCCGAAAAGAATCGGCTTTTTAATTCTGCTCGATATCAATCAGCTTTGGTTTAGCGGCTTCGATCTTCGAGAGGGTCACCTCCAGCACTCCGTTTTTGAAAGTGGCGGAGATCTTCTCGCTGTCGATATCGTTAAAACGCAATTTGCGGGCGAACCTTCCGTAAGAGCGCTCGACTATATGATGATTTTTGCTTTCATCTTTTGTCTCGCTTTTTTTCTCTCCGGTTATTGTAAGGACGCCTTCATTCAGCTCCGCTTTAATATCATCTTTTTCCACTCCCGGAGCCTCAAGATGAACCTTGTACTCGGTCTCCGTTTCGCTCACATCCATCGCCGGGAGCCATCTATCCTCTCCAGCGATATTTCCGGTCGGCAAGAAATCCTCAAAAAACGCCGGATTATGAAAAAGGTCAAAGTGTGGGAATTGATCTTTGCTATGGTCGCGCTTTGCTAACAACATTTTTATTCTCCTCCTTATAGTGCAAGCTTCGTTTTGATCGCCGCAGTCATTTTGTTCTTCTCTTTGGCAGATATATAAAACCGGGAGAGAGGGAGGTCAAGCAATGGCCAAAAATTTACACGCGCCACCGCCGGTAATCGTCGAACATCCTGAAAACCGGAAGAATATAATCGCAGGTAAATTTGACAGGCCCTTTTAATACCGGTATGTTATGTGTAATTAGTGTTAATTTAGGTGTAATTAATGGCAGAGCTCGCATCTGATAACTGGAAAGGAAGCGCAAAATACTGGGAAAAGCTGACAGCGATATATTCGGCGAAGTACGACTCGAACCCATATTCATACATATACCTTCCTCTGGCCAACGCCTTGGCCAACCTCGGAAAGGTCGATAAAGCGATAGACACGCTTGAATACGGGCTGGCGCTAGCGCCGGGGAGCCGCGCCGCCAAAGTGTTTCTCGCCCAGCTTTATTACGACACCGGGAAAGAAGGAAAAGCCAAAAAACTGCTGATAGAAGTTGTGGATCGCTGGCCAGACGTTTTGGCGGGGGTGTCGTTATTGTGCAAGATTTATAAAAAGCAAGGCGATATTAAATCCGCCCAGGCGATTTCCAGGAAAGTGTCGTATTATTATCCCGATTCGCCTTTCGTCCAAAAGATGGCGGATAGTTATATAAGCGCGCCAGAAAAAGAGGCGGAGGTTTTTGAGATTCCGGCTGAAACGGAAAAATATGAGGGGATGGAAGATGGTTTTACCGATATCGCGGCGCAAGAGGCGGCTATGCCTCTGGTATCTTCTCAATCCGGCTCAACAAACGGAGGAGCGATGACCGGGAAAAAACGAGAGACGCTTCTTGTTCTGGAGTCGATGCTGGATCGGATAACCAGAATAAGAAATGAAGGGATGACATGGTAAAGGCGCTGGTGATCCACGGTCCGAACCTGAACATGCTGGGCAAACGGGAAAAATCGATTTACGGCGCCATGGATTACGATACG
>DRJW01000461.1 GCA_011052055.1 Nitrospirota bacterium | reverse complement strand
GTCAAAATCGTCCTCAGAGTAGTTATTACTACGCTTGCGGCTATTTTGTCTCGCAGTCTCGCCTGACGGCTTTTCGCTCGATTTCGCTACGAAACCAGTTTTTAGAGGTCCCCCTTAATTTGCCATGGCTCCACCTTGTGATATTGGATTCAACAAATTGGTGAAATTAATAGAAGAATTAAGGCCTTCTGATTTTTCGTGATGCTAATTATTATTACAAACGAGCACAGCGTCATTCCGGTTATTCTGCAAGTCTTTTCCAGAGTAATTTTCTTGCGGGAGACTATTTGAAAAATACATCGTGCTTATCGCATCTCAATAAAAAACAGGTATCCCTGCGGACAAGAAACAAAAACCTGTAATCCCGCGTGATCCTGCCCTCAAATACATTGCCGTAGCCTTCCAACACCTCACCTTTGGTCTTCTTTGTATGCAACGACGGATGGTGTGGGTTCTCAGCGAACAAACGTAAAGCTTTTACCGTCCTCCTTTTAATCTCATCTGGCAGTTTTCTATAATCTTTAACAAAAGATTTCGTCTTAACGATTTCCATAAAGATTTATGAGTTCAAATCTTTTATTAAGCCGTCGATGTTCCTGTGCTTTGTAAAGTCTCTCTTTTTTAAATCCCGCAACGCCTCGTTAACTTTCTTTCTCCCCGATGCGGAAAGCTCTCCACCGTCCGGGGCATCCATTAAAATCTTTGGCTTCAAAATTACCTGCGACTTTTTTACTTCCACTTCCAGTATTTCTCCATCGCGTAACCCCAATGACTCCCTCACCTCTTTTGGCAGGGTTATTTGGCCGTTGCGGAGCACTTTAACAAACGGCATATTTACCTCCCTTTTTTTTGTGGTATCCGTATGAATATGTAATTATGTATATATGTATAAGTGTAATGGATTAAGTTGTCATGTCAAGCGTCGCGAAACCTCTGCTCCGGGCGTAATTCCGGAGACACCATACTTAATTAATTACCCGCCTTTCCTTTTAGGTTTAGGCCCTGGTTTCTGCGTAGCGCATTCGCTCCGTTCGGGATGGTATGGTATGAAATCTGGCGAAACCAGTTTTTAGAGGCTCCCTTATGTTATTATCAACACTAGAAGATATTGTCTGTCATAAGGTGTGTCGATGAGAATTCCATTTTATTTTTTCGCGCTGGCGCTGTTTCTCGCCTCTGCTCCGGCGATGGCTGTGGAACAGGCCGGATCCGAAGGCGGGATCGAGGAGGTGTTTAGCAAACTGTCGCGTGATTTGCAATGTCTTTGCGGGTGCAACTCCACAATCGCAAGCTGTCCCCACGTAAAATGCGGGTACGCGGTTCCGGCCAGAAAAAAGATGCGCGCTATGCTCAATGACGGCAAGACTTATGACGATGTAGTAGCTTATTTTGTAAAAAAAGAGGGCGAAGTGGCTCTTTCTTCTCCGACGAAAAAAGGGTTTAACCTTGTCGGATACATCTTGCCGTTCATTGCGATCATAGCCGCCGGATCTGGCGTTGCTGTTACCGCTTCTAGATGGGCCGAAAAAGGGAGGCAAGGCGCCGCGCCGCAATCACACCCGGAGCCTGCGCCTGAAATGAATGATGAAATGGCGGAAAAGCTTAGAAAAGAGTTAAAGGATTTCGAGGCGTAGGAAACAAGGATGGCTCTTTTTCTGGTGGAACTGGCTTTACTAATCGCAACGCTCCTCTTTATCGCGTACCCGCTTTATAAACGGGATTCAGCCGCTGTAGCTGGTCAGGCGCTGACGGAAAGCGATTACTCCGATCTGTTGTACAGAAAAGAGGCGGCTTACACAGCCCTGATAGACCTTGAGTTCGATTACAAAACCGGAAAGATAGACGATAACGATTATAAAACGATGAAAACCGGTATGGAATCCGAGGCGATTGACCTTTTAAAAAGAGCGGACGAGTTTGAAAAAGAGCGTTCCGTTCGAACTGTCTCG
>DRJW01000460.1 GCA_011052055.1 Nitrospirota bacterium | reverse complement strand
CGGAATGGCGGTTCTAGAGCCGGTTTCTTTTTTACCCATCGGTTTGTTATTATCATTGCCCACCCATACGCCGCATACCAGATCTGGAGTATAGCCTATAAACCATGCGTCGATATAATTGTTCGTTGTGCCTGTTTTGCCTGCGATGGGGCGTTTCATCTTACGCCCTATTCTTCTGGCTGTCCCCTCTTTAACAACATTTTTCATGGCGTCTACCATAATATAAGCCGTCGATGGCGGGATCGCCTCCGCGCCGAACGGTTCGTTTTTCTCTATTATGTCTCCGTTCCTGTTTTCCACCGATTTCACGAATATCCGCTCCATTCTCACTCCCCCGTTGGCCAGCGTACCGTATGCCGTCACCATTTCTGAAAGCGACACTTGCGATGCGCCAAGAGCGAGTGTGAGGTTTGCGTCCAGCGGGCTGACGATTCCGAATTTGCGGGCGTAGGAAGCGGCGTAGCCGACCCCGATTTTATCCAGGAGCTTTATGGTTACGATATTGCGGGAATTGGTTATCCCGGTTCGAAGCGTGGTGGGGCCAAAAAATTTCTTTTCAAAATTAACCGGCTTCCATCCCTTAAACTCCGTCACAGCCCGGTTGAATATGATAGGCGAGTCTATTATCACTGAAGCCATGGTGTATCCTTTATCCAGAGCGGCGGCGTAGATAATAGGTTTGAAAGAGGAGCCAGGTTGCCGCAACGCCTGAATAGCCCGGTTGAACTTGGTGACGTCCGGGTCGTATCCGCCTACCATCGCCCTGACATAACCTGTATGCGGATCGATGGCCAGCAAAGCGCCCTGCACAACCGGAGTCTGCTCCAGCTTAAGCGGCAGAGCGCCGTCTTCGGTCGGCTCTCCTTCGATGATTTTCACTTCAATGATATCGCCCCGCTTGAGGACTTTTGTGGCGTCTTTTATCTTAGCCACCCAAAGCGCGTTTCTAGCGGGATTAACCGGATGCGCCCAGTTCATATTTTTTATAGAGATCGATCCTTTAGCGTTTTCGAAACCTACGTCCACTTTTGTTTTGTCCACGGCCAGAACCAGCCCACGTAATTTGCTTCCCGGATTGTACATCGATAAATTGTCAGCGCCTTTCCCTCTCTTTTTATTGAGCTGATCCCAATCCGGAGCGTCGCCAGCCTCCATGTCAAGGTGGGAGAGAGGGCCTCTGTACCCCAGGCGTTTGTCTGTCTGCTCAAGCCCGGCGCGAACCGCCTGATCGGCGTATCTTTGCAGTTTCAGGTCAAGTGTGGCTCGTACTGTTAATCCGCCTCTGTAAAGCCTGTCGGCTCCATATTTTTTTTCCAGATATCTTCTTACATGCTCTGCGAACCAGGGCGCTTTGTTGGCCGGTTTTTTGAGACCGGTAAGCGTTAAAGGCTCTTTCAGGGCTTCTATTTCTTGCCTCTTGGTTATGGCGTTGATGGCTACCAGGCGGCCTAAAGCATGATCCCTGCGCATCATCGCCCGCTCAAGATGGCGGTAAGGCGAATAGTTGCTGGGCGCCTTGGGCAGGCTGACTATCATCGCTGTCTCGGAGAGGCTGAGCTGGTCTACATGCTTTCCGAAATATGTCAGAGCCGCCGCCTCGACACCGTAAGCGCCATGTCCGTAATAAATATGATTAAGATAAATTTCGAGGATCTGGTTTTTTGTGTACTTGCGGTCTATAAGGATAGAGAGGATGGCTTCGCGTATTTTTCTGTCAAGAGTCCGCTCCGGGCTTAAAAATAAAAGCTTCGCCACCTGTTGCGTGATCGAGCTTCCCCCCTGCACGACCCGGCCCGCTTTCATGTTAGCTATAAAAGCGCGGACTAT
>DRJW01000459.1 GCA_011052055.1 Nitrospirota bacterium | reverse complement strand
CGTGATACATGGTTTTTCTCCTTCAGGTCAAAGTTTAAACTCACACATACACAAGTCGCGCGTCGCTCCGGGGAAAAGCGTCCTCCTTTCATTGCGATTCCAGCAAAAAACAACATAAGGCAAGCGCAACGATTGTCGCTACGTATATCCATTTCATGGCGCTCTCCTTATCAGACTTCGCATGCGCCGGCGCCGCATTGTCTCTGGTACACGATATTCATAATCGTAGAGCTAATCAGGCCCACCAGGCCGACAATGACCCCGATTGTCGTAAACCATACGGATATAGCGATCACAGCCGAGCTTACTCCAAAAACAATTAGCGGTTCTTTTCGGCCATGCCGTTTTTTAGACACCACAAGCCCGTACCCCGTGAGAATAAGAAATAGGCCAAGAGCCGGTAAAACAATGAGACCGTTGATTAAGAACCCAAGCCCTATTGAAGCCAGAAACGCGAGCAGAGCCGGAGTCCCAATACAGCATAGCGCCGCGAAAACAGAGCCAAACACGCCAACTTTGTCCATATGCTCTTTCATCTTAAGATTACTCCTACCATGAATGTTTAAATAGTATGCGGCGAGTACGCTATAATGAGCATGCCCAAAATGGTGACGGCGCCTCCTATCAAATCCCAACGATCCGGCTTGATTCCTTCTATTGCCCATAGCAACATTAAAGCTGTCGCAACGTAGACGCCTCCATAAGCGGCGTATGTTCTGCCGGCGGCTGTTGGATGCAGGGTTAACAGCCAGGCGAACAAGACAAGGCTTAGTCCGGCGGGAACCAGTAACCATATCGATTTGCCCTGCCTCAGCCACAGGTAAGACAGATAGCATCCGCCGATCTCCGCCACGGCTGTTATGACAAAAAGTCCGAAAGTATTCAGCGCAGTCAACGTCGTTTCCCTTTACAGTAACCAGACGATGTATCTTTCTGCATGACCTTTATGGCTGTGTAAGCCTTGTAATCGCCTATCGCGATTATTCCTTGACACTTGCCGGGTAACCGGAGTTGGTGATGGCTTTGGCTATATCCGTAGGTTTTACTTTTGCCGGGTCGTAGATCACGACCGCCAGACCCGGTTTGACTGTTACCTTGGCGCTTACCACTCCGTCAAGCTTGCCGATGGCTCTTCTCACCGGAATGAGGCATGACGCGCAGGTCATGTTCTTGATTCCAAGCTTCACTTCTTGTTTTTGCGTCCCGTTTTCAGGAGTCCCGGCGAAAACATAGGGAGCCGCATAGGGGAACACGAGCAATCCTGCGATCACCGCAGTGAATATCCAGAGGACGATCCTGTTAAATCGTTTGGCTGTAGGGTTGGCGCAATAGCTACCCGGCGCGCATTCTTCTTTCGGTTTTTTATATGCCTTGTAGAACGACAGCCCAAGAAGGATGATAGACACCGTTATAAATATCGGCTGGTATGGCGTTAAAGCCGTGAGCGTTCCAATCCAGGCGCCGCTGATACCCAGAAACATAAGGATAAGCGGGCCGACACAGCAAGCCGAAGCGGCAATGGCGGCCACCACCGCGCCCGCAAGACCCCATCTGCCAGACGCTGATTTTTGTGTCTCATCGTTATTCATTATTTGTTCTCCTATATTTAATTCTTCGGAAAATCTTTTAGGCAACATTGGCCGGAAGGGTTGCGGGTGTCGCAGGCGCAACGTTTCAGCTTGACTTGCTCCATAACGAAATTTTTCGACTCGCTTTGTCCAGTCATCTTCCGCTCCTCCAGGACATTCGATTGCTTTACATCGAAGCAGTAGCAAAGCGTCCGGTCAGGGTTGGTTGATTTTTGCCCTACATCCTGCCTTAAGTCATTCCGCCGATAGACTGTTTTGTCATCTCCGAAATAAACCAGGTCGCAATCAGGCTCAACGCAAAAGTGAAATGACACTTCAGGGATGTTCATTAATTGTGGGTGTTTTAATTGATGAAGCAAGGTCAGCCGCTCCACAGGCAGGGAAACGGCGCCACAGGAGACGCAGTTTGCCTTGCTACTGGTTTTTACCGGTTCAGGCGCGGTGGATTCAGAGATTGAGCAACAGTCTGACATTAATTTCCTCCTTATTTGTCGAGCGCTTCGAGGATCGGGCATTCGCTGGCCGGGCCTTTTACGCCGCATGAATCCGACAGGCGTTTCAAAGTGTTTCCCATCCTTTTAAGCGCTCTGATTTTATCTTTTATATGCGATATTTTTTCTTCCGCCCGTTTTTTGACGTCGGCGCATTTGGCGCCCGGCTCTACTCTGAGGGATAATAACTCCGCAATTTCTTTTAAGGAGAAGCCAAGCTCTTTGGCGCGCTTTATAAAGACGACTCTTTTTACGGCATTTTCCGGATATTGCCTGTATCCCGACTGTTTTCTTGGCGGACTATCTATCAGGCCCCGTCTTTCGTAAAAACGAAGCGTTTCGATCCCTACACCGGCTTGCTTTGCGACCTGCCCAATACTTAATGGCTCCATAGGCGCCTCCTTTATTAAGATCAATATAAACCCTGTACCATACTACAGTGTCAATAGTTAATTTTAAATGGCGCTCATGGCAAGGGGTACGGGAGGAAAGGATTTTCTAGAACCCACGCCCTGTAGCGCCAGCCTGAGCGTCACTGGCGGAAATGCGTTGGATCGGTAGCCACACACTGAATGTGGTTGTCTTGCCAGGATCGGAGCGGACTTCTATTTTTCCGCCATGAATTTTGACTATCTTATGCACAGTCGGGAGTCCAAGCCCGGTTCCATATGATTTTGTTGTATAAAAAGGCTCAAATATTTTATTCATATCTTGTTTTTCTATTCCTTTTCCGGTATCTGAAACTTTTACGCAAACGCAATCTGTGAAGCGGTTATCATCAGCGAAAAGACCGGCGCGCGCATCGATTGTGTAAGCGGCTATTTCATCTGTATAAGCCTTGACGCAAATAGAGCCTTCACCATCTATAGCGTCTATTGCGTTTACGCAAAGGTTCCATATAACCTGCCTTATCAGCTCCTGGTCTACGCAAGCCGAAAGATCGGTCGAAAAATCGGATTCGAAATTGATTTTATCAGCGTATTCCGGGGTGGACTTAAGCAGGGTCAAAGTCTCGGAAAGGAGCAGGCTGATATTGGTTTGTGTGGTATTTAAGGCAGGAGGCGAGGCGTAACCCAAAAATTTGTTTATAATGTTGTTAAGACGCTTCGTCTCGCGCATTATGATATCCATCAGCTTGGCGCTCTCACTGTCGAGGATAGGGGCAAGATCGGAGCTTAACATCTGTATGGAGCCGCTTAACGAGGCCAGCGGGTTTCTTATCTCATGGGCGATAGCCGCAGATACGCGCCCGATGGCCGCCATGCGCTCTGAATCAGCCACCTGTCTTTCAAGCTTTTTAAGGTTGGTCACATCCTGAAAGACGGCTATAACACCATGCGTAGAGCCGGAAGCCACAAATTTGCTTACGTTCATCGATATCTGGATTTTGTCTCTACCGGGGCTTGTATATGCCCAGTCGAACTGGCCGAACGGAGTCGTTATTTTTTCTATCGATTTAAAAAAAACGGCGAGCCTGGGCAAACCAAGAATTCTGACAGCAGGTTTTCTGACAATATCTTCATGCCGGAGGCGCAAAATCCTTTCGCTCGCCAGGTTATGGGACAGAATTATTCCATCCAGATCGATAGCCAGAAAACCCAATCCCATGTTTGCGAGCACATTTTCATGGAAAGCCTGAAGCATGGTGAAGTCCTGGCTTTTCTGTATCAGGCGCTTATCTGATTTGCTTAAAAGTTGTGTGAAGTGGCCGCTTAAAAATGCGATAAAGTAGAAAATGGTTATATGGATTACACCCGTCAGGAACACATAATAAAGGTTTCCGGGGTCACTCAACGGAGGGAAGGCGTAGTAAGGCTCGAATACCCCCAGGTACTCAAGAACCAGCAAACCGGAGTAGAGAAGGCTTGACGCCGTAGCGAGGAGGTAAGGGGCGTATACGGAGCGAAAATAGGCGGCGGCTATTATTATAAGAATATACAAGAACGAAAAAGGGCTGTTCAGGCCGCCGGTGTAGTAGATAATCCATGTGACGAGAAACAGGTCTACGGTGAGTTGCAAGTAGGCGAAACGTAATGGGTTGGGTATGAATTTAAACAGGAGCGCATAGAAGATCGTAAGCAGGTACGCGGCGCCGATCGGCTCCATCGCCGGTATTACTCCACCGGAATAATTGTATTTAACTCCGTAAAATACGACTGTCCCCATGAAAAAAGAGATAATAGCCAGACGCGCGGCCAGGAGAATTTTAATCTGGATAAATATTTTTGACCTGTCCTGGCGGTCGTTTGATTCTGCGGTAGGCATATGGTTTTATAACCTGTGGTTTTATAACCTGTGGTTTCATAACCCGGAGCAATCTACTTGACTGATTACCAGTCCGGGAGATAAATATCCTGTAACGAAAACCAGGAGCGGACGTTTTCTCCGCTTACCCGACAACATCTCCAAGTTTGAAGATGGGCATATACATCGCCACAACGACGAAACCGACTACAATGCCGAGAAACACCATCAATGCCGGCTCCAGAAGGGATGTAAGCCCCTCCACGGCCGTGTCCACCTCTTCGTCATAGAAATCGGCGATTTTATTCATCATGGCGTCCAACGCGCCAGTCTGCTCGCCGACTTCGATCATCTGGACAACCATCGACGGGAAGACACCCTGGTCTTTGAGCGGATCGGACAGACCTTTGCCCTGTTTGATGTCGTCGATAACCTCCAGCACCGCCAGTTCAATAACTTTCTGGCCGGCTGTTTTTGCTGTGATTTCCAGGCCTTCTATTATTGGAACGCCGGAGGAAATAAGCGTGCCCATCGTGCGTGTGAATTTAGCGACCGCGATTTTCTGGATCAGCGGCCCCAGGACAGGGAGACGAATATAAATTTTATCCGTGATAAGGCGCCCCTTATCCGTTTGTCTGAATTGGACATAGGCCACAAACAAAACAACGGGCAAGACAAAGACAAGGTACCATCTCTCGATAACGAAATTCGAAGCTCCAAGAACTACCTGGGTAGGCCAGGGAAGCGCCTGGCCGAAATCGGAGAACATCGTCCCGAACATCGGTATGACGAAAACAAGAAGGAAAATAACCACCGCCACCGCCACAGTAACTATGGCGGACGGGTATACCATGGCCGCCTTGATCTTCCCTTTGAGCGCCATCGCTTTTTCAGAATATTCCGCAAGCCGGATCATTATTGTGTCGAGGATACCTCCTACTTCTCCGGCTTCGATCATGTTCGTGTATAGCGGGTCGAAAACTTTCGGATGTTTACGCAAGGCGTCGGCGAAAGTTTCGCCTGACTCCACCTTTGACTTGATATCGGAAATCGTCGCGCCGAATATTCTGTTTTCCACAGATCCGCCCAGTATGGACAAACACTGCACCAGCGGCAAGCCGGCTCCAATCATGGTCGCGAACTGCCTTGTGAAAATTACGACATCCTTTTGAGTGGGGCCTCCGCCGAACAGCACTATATCTTTCGGCTTAAGTTTTAGTGAAACGAAATTGATGCGCTGGCGCGTCAAAATCTTTTTTGCGGTTTCTATATCATCCGCTTCGATTTCAGCCTCGCGCGTTCCAACCTTCGTTTTAATTTTATATTTGAAGACAGGCATATTTATTCCTTAACCAGCTTGTATAGCAATGTTAGTAGTGATCTCCGGTCATGTTCAACCCTGGCGCTATCTGGCTATTTCCTTGCCCGTTTCGATCAGCATTGTGTTGAAAATATGATAGAAGAGCTCGCTGTCTTTAATCGATTTTTTTAGTATCAACTCGAAATTGCCAAAATCGGATTCGTTCAGGACAAGATTCGCGCTTTTGTTAAACGCCTGCATGTTGTCCATAGTCTTGAATTTTTTCCCTGTCATGACAATAAACATTTTTCTGCGAATATCCATTGTCAATGGCTCTAAATATTTGTGAATCGCATTTTCAGCCGGATCGCATCCTGCGAAGGTTTCGCTAAGCGCGATTATGTCATATTTGTTAAAAGTCAGCTTTTGGATAGCTTCGTCATGGCTTTTCACAGAGGTAATCACATAATCCATTTTCTTTAATACAGGAGAAACCCGGTCCAGGTTTTCATTGTCGGCCACAAGCGCGCGAAACTTTCCCTCCTGGAGAATATCAAGCTCATTCTCCATCGCGTCTTCAAAATCGGGCAACGCCGGTATGTCGCCGCCAACCCGAGGCGGCACCGGGATGTCCTGAGTCTCATCGAGAGGCTGTGGAGTCGGAGTTGTCTCTGGAAGATCGCCAAGGTCTGGAAGGGCTATTTCGCTTATGGCTTTTTCGTCAATAGAGGCGCTGACAGGGTTTTTGCAATTGGGGCAGTTGAAATTGAAAACGCCTCGCGCGGGTATTTTCTCATCAGGAACGTTGATGATTTTAGAGCAACTGGGGCATTTTACTTTCATAGTCGTTTTTATCTCTTCTTCAAGAGGGCTTTCTTGGCCTTCTTGGTCTCCTTATCATATATGTTATCTAGCGATAGCTCCTCGATATCGCTGGTTTTCTCTCCGCGCTCACTTTTTATTACATCGATGGAGCGGCCGACTATCGATTTGCGGGAGGCGTAGGCCATCGCCGTCTCTTCAGTGATAAGCCCCGCTTTATAATGATCGGAGATGCTTTTGTCGAACGTCCGCCAGCCGTATGTCTCTGCGGCTGTAATAATATCATAGAAAGTTTTGTCTTTTTCCAGATCTTCGCCATGCAGGATGGCGTCTTTCACGCGAAGGTTGGAGCCCATGATCTCGAAAGCGGCCACACGCCCGCCACCTCTTTTGGGCAGAAGACGCTGGCAGACTACCCAGCGAAGGGTTTCCGCCAGGCGGATGCGGACGAGCTTTTCCTCTTCCAGGTCGAACATACCTACAATACGGTTTATTGTCTGCCCAGCGTCCACCGTATGCAGTGTGCTCATGACCAGATGGCCGGTTTCGCCTGCGGTCATGCCTATTTCCATTGTTTCACGGTCGCGGCTTTCACCGACGAGTATTACCTTTGGCGCCTGCCGGAGGGCGGCGCGCAAACCGGTCGCGAACGAGTCGAAATCCTGCCCCATCTCACGCTGGTTGAAAGTCGCCTTCTTGTGCGGGTGGGAAAATTCGACAGGATCCTCCAGCGTGACAATATGGACCGGTTTCGTATCATTAATCAGATCCAGCATCGCGGCCAGGGATGTCGTCTTACCAGATCCGGTGGCCCCCGTGACAAGCACAAGACCGTTCTTCTCCTCGGCGATCTTGTGAAAAACCTCTGGCAGTTTAAGCTCGGCGATGGTAGGAATCTCGGTCGCAAGTTTTCTCATCACGATCGAGTATGTGTTGCGCTGGGAAAAAATGTTGACGCGGAACCTGGCCCGTCCTTTAAGAAAATAAGAGCTATCGGCAGAACCGTTAGTAAGAAGGTTTTTGGTGAGCCTCGGATCGTTGTTTATCAGGTTTAACGCAAGTATCTCGGTTTGAAACGGAGTAAGTTTCTTTATAGGTGGATTTATCTCGACATCCGTGAGCATTCCAGAAGTTTCCACCTGTAGCTTTTTGCCGACAGTGAAATTCAGGTCGGAGACACCTTCGTCCTTATCGAGCATCGTGCCCAGGATGTAATCGAGTTCTGACTGTCGCATAACCTCAAGCTCTCTTTATGGAGAATCCCCCAAAACCTTTATTTGGAAGCAATGCTAATTATATAATAATTAAGCGTTTTCGACAAAATAAATAGAGAACCCTAGACTTTACTCCGCTTAAACTGTTTGGCCAGTCTGAGCGTCTGGTCGTGATAGTTGGAGCCGATCTCCGATCCATACCAGACATCAGGCGTTGCGCTCATCTTCTCGTATTTCATTTTGAACAATATCTGACCGTCCTCAATTATAAAAGGCACATCATGGGGCCGCACCTCCAGAACCGCCTTCGTGCCTCTGACCTCTCCGCTTTTCCCATATCCGAATCCAGGATCGAAAAAACCGGCGTAATGAGTGCGAAGCTCGCCGGAGCCTGCGTCGAACTCCACCATTTCCGCCGCGCAACTTCGCGGTACTCTGATTCGCTCTTTAGACGCGAATATATAGAACTCCTCCGGCTCAAGTATCAGCCTCCCGTTTTTCGGCTGATAAATCGGCTCCCAGAAATCATCCGCGTTATACAGGCCCACTTCATCAAGCTCTATTACCTGGCTGTTCTTTTTTGTTTTATACCCTATTGGATCTCCATCGCCGCTTTGAAGATCGACACTCATAAGAAGACCGTCACCACTTACTCTTGTATTCGAATCCAGAATTTTTCCAGAGCTGTCGCACAGCAATTGCTCTGACTTGAATAAATTATTCAGGCCGTCATCACTGAAAGGCTGGGAGCTTGAGCTGAAAAGCCGAAGCTGGTTAAGGCGTTGCCCGCTTTTTATTTTTATGGTAAACGAACGAGGCACAACTTCCAGATATAGATCGCCAGAATAGTTTTCGGCGATATCCTCGAACCGGCTGGAGTTATCGGTAATGACACGTGTGAATACATCCAGCCTTCCTGTGGAGCTTTTGGGATTTGTTTTTCCACTGATATTCAACCCCTCCAGGTTGAGGCTTTCCACCAGCGGAATCAGATAAACGGCTCCCTTCTCCAGAATTCCTCCTTTGTCCAGATCGACTTCGTACATCACCAGGTCTTTCATCTTGTTTTTTACTGTATCGGCCTGAGGGAGGAAGCTCGATTGAAGCCGATAAGCGATATTTCCTAATCGCAAATCGATTGAGGCTGGCTGTATCTGGGCTTTCCTGTCGATATCTTTATCGCCGTTGGCGGGGAGAAGTCTGCCCCCGTCAATCAGCTTGATTATCTCCTGAGATGGGACGACTCCTGCGGGCTTGGAATTAATGGTCGCCATAAATGATTTAGGGCCTATACCTTATTGATTGTTTGACTCTTTTAAGGCGCTTACTATATCATCAAATATTGACCTTAAACAACAGACAGGAAAAGTATTAAAGACATGGAGATTACAGGGGCGGAGATTTTTGTCAAATCACTGCTAAAACTGAAGGTGGATCTGATTTTCGGTTATCCGGGCGGTGTGGTTCTTCCGTTGTACGACGCCCTGTTTCAAAGTATGAAACCGAAACATATCCTTGTGCGCCACGAACAGGGCGCGGTTCATATGGCCGACGGGTACGCCCGCTCCAGCGGGAAAGTGGGCGTGGCCCTCGTGACCTCCGGGCCAGGGGCGACCAACACCGTTACCGGCATCGCTACGGCATACATGGACTCGATCCCGATTGTGGTTTTCACGGGGCAGGTTTTAACCGCGCTTATAGGAAACGACGCTTTTCAGGAGGCGGACATCATCGGCATCACCCGTCCCTGCGTCAAACACAGTTTTCTGGTCAGAGATGTCAATGATCTGGCCAGAACCATAGCGGAGGCTTTTTATATCGCCTCCACAGGCAAGCAGGGGCCTGTTCTGGTCGATCTGCCAAAAGACGTGGTGACTAACAAGGCGAAGTTTGAGTTCCCGGAAAAGATTTCACTTCGCTCATATAAGCCGACCACTTCTGGACATATAAAACAGATAGACAAACTGGCCGACGCTATTGCCGCCTCAAAAAAGCCGGTTCTTTATGTGGGAGGTGGAGTCATCTCGTCAAATGCGTCAGACGAACTGCGAAAGCTGGCCCGCGCAACATCCACTCCTGTGACGCAAACCCTGATGGGCCTTGGAAGCATGCCATCGTCCGACAGGCTAAGCCTTGGAATGCTGGGGATGCATGGCACATACAGGGCCAACATGGCCGTCACCAATTGTGATCTTTTAATAGCGCTTGGCGCCCGTTTTGACGACAGGGTTACAGGAAAGCTCGACGAGTTCGCTGTTAACGCCAAAATTGCGCATGTGGATGTCGATCCGACTTCTATATCGAAAAATATCAAGTGCGATATTCCTGTGGTGGGCGATCTCAAAGATATTTTAAAGAAGCTTAACGCCTCTGTTAAAACCAGAAAAGTTAACTGGAAAAGCAAAAGTAAAGATTGGCTCGCCCAGATTGAGGAATGGAAATTAGCCAACAAGCTGGAGTACAAAAAGAAGAAAAGCGTAATCAAGCCGCAGTTCATAGTCGAGGAGATAGACCGGATTACGAAAGGGGACGCTATCTATACGACCGAGGTCGGGCAGAACCAGATGTGGGCCGCCCAGTACCTGGAGCTTAGCAAACCGCGCACTTTTCTGACATCAGGCGGTCTGGGCACAATGGGATACGGTTTTCCTGCGGCTATAGGGGCCCAGGCGGCTTTCCCGGACAAGGTGGTTATCGATATCGCAGGAGATGGCTCTATACAGATGAACATACAAGAGCTTGGCACGGCGGTTCAGTACAGGCTACCGGTCATAGTTGTTATTCTCAACAACGGTTTTCTGGGTATGGTGCGCCAGTGGCAACAACTTTTTTATGAGCGGCGCTACGCATATAGTTGCATCGAGTTCCAGCCCGATTTCGTAAAACTGGCCGAGTCGTACAGCGCGCTTGGATTTCGCGTCACAAAGCCGGAGGATTTCGCGCCGATACTGGAAAAGGCGATAAAGGCGCGCAGAACCACGATAATCGACTGTCAAGTGGATCGTGAGGAGAACGTCTACCCGATGGTGCCGGCAGGCGCGCCTATAAACAAAATGCTTTTGGCTTAAAATACGAAAAATGAGACACACGATTTCAATCCTTGTCGAGAACAAGTTCGGCGTGCTCGCCAGAATATCAGGGCTTTTCTCCGGCAGGGGCTACAACATCGAGTCGCTGTCGGTGGCGCCGACGCTCGACGCCACTTCTTCGCGCATGACCATTGTCACCAGGGGAGACGACGCGATTGTAGAGCAGATCACAAAGCAGTTGAACAAGCTTATAGATGTAATCAAGGTGATAGATTTTACATCCGAGGATTACATCGAACGGGAGATCGTGATGGTAAAAGTCAACGCGGAGCCGACCAACAGGGCCGAGATTCTGCGGATGGCGGAGATTTTCAGGGGCAAAGTTGTGGATGTATCCTCAAAAACTTACACCATAGAAGTAACGGGAGCGGCAGGGAAAGTTAAAGCTTTCATAGAGATGATTAAACCGCTTGGAATAATAGAACTGACCAGAAGCGGCAAGATCGCCATGTCCCGTGGCAGGAAAACGCTGGGTTAACCGAAGTTTATTATTACTGGCTCATAAACAGTGGAGAATGGAATCAAGATGGCAAAGATTTACTACGAAAAAGACGCTGACATAAAACATATAAAAACCAAAACCGTTGCGATCATCGGCTATGGAAGCCAGGGGCACGCCCACGCGCTGAACCTTCGCGACTCGAAAGTAAAAGTTATCGTCGGATTGCGGCCTGAGAGCAGATCCAACAAAATCGCCGCAAAGGAAAAAGGGATCACCGTTATGACCCCGGACAAGGCGGCCAAAGCGGCCGATATCATAATGATGCTGGCTCCAGACACAGCTCAGGCGGAGATTTACGAGCAAAGTGTGAGGCCGAACATGGTTAAAGGAGACGCCATAGCTTTCGCGCACGGGTTCAACATCCATTTCGGGCAGATCGACCCTCCCAAAGATGTGGATGTGTTTATGATCGCGCCCAAAGGCCCAGGACATCTTGTGCGGCGCCAGTTCACCGAAGGTGGCGGCGTGCCCGCGCTCATAGCCATCCATCAGGACGCCACTGGAAAAGCGAAACAGGTGGGGCTTGCCTACGCCAAGGCGATAGGCGGAACAAAAGGGGGCGTTATCGAAACCACGTTCCAGGAAGAGACCGAAACTGATCTGTTCGGGGAGCAGGCGGTTCTTTGCGGCGGCGTCTCAGAGATTATCAGGGCAGGTTTCGATACTTTGGTGGAGGCTGGATACCAGCCGGAGGTGGCCTATTTTGAATGCCTCCACGAGATGAAACTAATAGTCGATCTGATCTACGAGGGAGGTATCGCCAACATGCGCTATTCGATCTCCGACACAGCCAAGTATGGCGATATCACCAGGGGACGAAGAATTGTCAACGAAGAGACCCGCATGGAGATGGCCGATATATTAGAAGAGATTCAAAACGGAGAGTTCGCCCGCGAGTGGGTGCTTGAGACCAAGGCGAACAGGCCGGTATACAACGCGCTTCTCAGGAAAGACTCCGATCACCTGATAGAGAAGGTGGGGGCGAAACTTCGCAAGATGATGCCCTGGATAGGCGGCAAGATAAAGGACTGAAAATGAGATCGCCGATTGAAGCCGATGGATTTCGGTTCATCGTCCCGCTTTTAGCCCTCACGGTTATTTTTTATTTTCTCAACTGGGCGGTGGCTATGTGGACTATGATCGGGCTCGTCGCCTTCGTCGCCTACTTTTTTCGCGATCCAACAAGAGTGGGGCCAGACGGGGACGACCTGATGGTCGCTCCGGCCGACGGGAAGGTCGCCAAAATTGACACAGCCTATTTTAGCGAAGACTATCCCGACGGCGCCATTTGCATATCGATTTTTTTGTCCATATTCAATGTCCATGTCCAGAGGATTCCTGTGGCGGGCGATGTGTTGAGAAAAATTTATAACAAAGGAAAGTTTCTCGCCGCATGGAACCATAAGGCAAGCTACGATAACGAGCAAAATTATGTGGCGCTGGACACAAAGTGGGGCAAAGTGGGAATAAAGCAGATCGCGGGCCTCGTGGCAAGGAGGATCGTATGCCGTGTCAAGATGGGACAGGCCTTGCAAAAAGGGGACAGGATGGGGCTTATCCGGTTCGGGTCCCGCGTTGATCTGATTATCCCTTCAAGCGCGCATATTATTTCAAAAGTGGGCGATAAAGTTAAAGGAGGGGAGACCGTGATGGCGCGCGCGCCGTTGGAGGCGAGAAGATGACGGAAGAAGCGAGGAAAGACGAGCGCCTCAGGGTCGCTCCGCCACCAGAAAAGATACCTGCGGTCCCGGCAAACGCGCGCAAGCCGCTTATTAAAAATCCGAACCTGCGCAAAGGTATTTTCATAGTGCCGAGCCTGATTACATCGGCCGCGTTTTTTTGCGGGTTCTACGCCATAGCCGCATCTATCAACGGGCATTATTACACCGCCGCGTGGGTGATAATCCTGGCCATGTTTTTCGATGGTATCGACGGACGGGTAGCCAGGGCGACAGGCTCCACAACAAATTTCGGGTTGCAGTTCGACTCTCTGTCCGACCTTATAGCCTTCGGCGCCGCTCCGGCGATTTTGATGTATAACTGGGTGCTCCAGCCTTTCGGACGGCTCGGATGGATGGCCGCTTTTCTATTTGCGCTGTGCGGCGCTTTAAGGCTCGCCCGGTTTAACGTTCAAGGCGATGAGACGCCAAAAGATAGTTTCACGGGTTTGCCTATTCCTCCAGCCGCCGGCCTCCTTGCGACTACAGTGCTTTTAACACGCGGCGCTCTTGAAGTTGATAAGGCTCCGGCTGTTGTTATTATGGTCACCATCTACATCCTGGCGCTACTTATGGTTAGCAGTATTCCATATCACAATTTCAAGCATCTCGACTTAAGCAGAAGAAAACCGTTTCATATCTTTCTTGGAGTTGTCCTCATTGTTTTTATTGTGGCCCAGTTTCCACACTACCTCCTGTTCGCCATGGCCGCAGTTTACGCCCTTCACGGTCCCGCGCAATGGCTGTGGGCGAACAAAGACGCAGACTGGGCGGAAAAAGCCCGCTCTGTTTTCAGTAGGAATAAACCTTAAAGCCGCTTCTTTTATAAAAGGCGTGTTTATTGTTATCCATGTAGAAAATTATGCTTCCAGAAGAAAAAGTCAGGCAGATAATTAACGATGTCCTGGACGGGCAAAAGTCTGTCCAGTATCTCGATGACAATTATCATCCAGCCGATATAGCCGAGGCCATTGACCTGGCCGACGGAGAAGAGAGGAAACTGAGCGCTTTCAGGGCGCTGGGAGTCGATATGGGCTCTGAAGTTCTTCCGCTTCTTGGGGACGAAGCGCGCGATTTAATCCTGAAACGCACAGAAGCCGAAGGTCTCGGCGACCTTATCGGCGAAATGGACAGCGACGACGCGGCGGATATATTGGGGGATGTCACGGATGAAAAAGCGGAAGACATTCTAGATACCGTACCTGACGAAGTAGACCAGGAAGTCTCCATGCTTTTGGAGTACGACGAGGAGTCGGCCGGCGGCATCATGCAGATCGAGCTTGTGGAAGCCAACGAGAAAGCCACGGTCGCCGAGACTATCGAAAAGTTGCGCGCCAAGGCTGATGAGATAAAAGACGTACATAATATTTTTGTTGTAGATGAAAACAGAAAGCTGAAAGGCGTGGCGCCATTGAGAGACCTCATCCTCAATCCCGCTAAAAAAACCATAGGCGAGATAATAGACAGCCAGCCTCCCATATACGCCACCGTGGACGCGGATCAGGAAAAAGTCGCCTGGCTTTTCAAGCGGTACGATCTTGTCTCATTGCCCGTGGTGGATAACGAAATGGTTTTAAAAGGCCGGGTGGTTATCGACGACGTAGTTGATGTCATGGAAGAAGAGGCGGATGAAGACATAATGACCATGGCCGGAGCCGATGACGAAGCGCTTACTCAAACGCATACAATCCGTGAAATGGTTCAATACCGACTGCCATGGCTTGGCGCGTCATTGATCGGCGGTTTTATCACCGGCGCCCTTATCTGGTCTTTTAAAATGGCTATCG
>DRJW01000458.1 GCA_011052055.1 Nitrospirota bacterium | reverse complement strand
CTCGCCTGACGGCTTTTCGCTCGATTTCGCTACGAAAGCGCTTTTTAGAGGTTCCCATAATTTTATTCACAAAAACTCTCTTTTATCGCCACATCTATATGACTGATAAATAATGTATTACCTTGTCGGCTTCTCTGTTTAATTTTTACAGAATATTTTCATAGACATTTGTCCTGATTTTTTTTCTTTGGCTTGTTTAGAATGATTATTCCGTTTATATGCAATACAGGCCAGATAATCGGAACATAGCAAGAGTACGCTTTGGCGCTCAATATCTTGCGACTTTGCTTCACATAAAAGGATTACCATTTTGAGCGATTCGGTATTGACGGACACAGCGCAACCACCCGGCAAAGACATAAGCCGGAGCATGTTGGCAGAGCAGGTAAAGCTCGCATACAGTCAAATCGGCTTCGGTCTGCTGGCGACTATGTTTTGCGCCATCGTTTATATGACGGTAGTTTGGGATGACGTTCCCTTCGCCAGGTTACTGATCTGGTTTACCGCTCTTACCGCGCTGACTTTTATCCGGAGCCTGTCTTCCACGATTTTCTTTCGTCAAAAACCGGGAGCCGAAGGAGCTTTCCGATGGAGCGTTATATTCAACGCGAGCGCTTTTCTTTCCGGTTTGCTCTGGGGAATGGCCGGCGTATTTTTGTTTCCTGATAATTTTATAGGCCACCAGGTTTTTCTTATCTTGCTGGTGGCCGGGCTTTCAGCCGGAACGGCCTCCACCTACACCGCGATAAAATGGGCGGCGCCGCTTTTTATCCTCCCGTCGATGGGGATTTTGACCATAAAAGTTTTCACTATAAACGGCGACATCTATCAGGAGATGGGCGCTGTTATGGTTTTGTATATTTTCGCGATCCTCGGATCGGCGGGTCGTATAAACAGAGCCACGATGAATACTTTAAGCCTCCGGTTCGAAAACGTTGATTTAATCGTAGAACTGGAAAAAACCAATAAAAAATTCCGGCAGTTGTCCGAAGCCACTTTTGAGGGTGTCCTGGTGCATGACAAAGGAGAGATACTCTTCACTAACAACGTTCTCCCTGAAATGTTCGGCTATAAAGCAGGGGAAATGGCGGGGCTAAACGCGCTCGATTTCGTGGCCCCGGAGCATAGGGATTTCGCCAAAGACAAAATGCTATCTGGCGCTGAAGAGCCTTATGAAACTTCAGGAATCAGAAAAGACGGGTCAAAAATTCCGGTCGAGATACATGGGAAACCTGTTCCCTACGAAGACAGGATCGTCCGCATGGTGGCCATAAGGGATCTGACCAAAAGAAAAGAGAGCGAAACCGCCCTGAAAGAGAGCGAGGAGCGGTATCGTGATCTTTTCGAAAACGCCAACGACCTTTATTACACAACCGATCTTGAGGGGAAGTTTACATCCGTTAACATGGCGATTCTTGACACTCTCGGATACAGGCGCGAGGAGCTTTTGGGAAGACATTACAGTATAGTCACCCCTCCGGAGTTGATCGAAAAAGCCAGGGAGATGACCCAGCGCAAGCTCGACGGAGAAAAGCGGACGAGGTACGAGCTGGAAATTATCGGTAAAGACGGGCGCAAGATACCTGTTGAGCTTAGCACGAAACTTATAATCAAAGATGGAGAGCCTGTGGGTGTGCAAGGCGCCGCAAGAGATATGACTGAGCGTAAAAAAGCGGAAGACGCTCTTAAAATACTTAAAAACGCTCTCGACCAGACCTCCGAAATGGTGTTCATTACCGACAGCGAAGGAGTTATTGAGTATGTGAACAGGGCCATGGAAAAAATAACCGGGTATTCGTCCAAAGAGCTTATTGGCCGCACTCCGCGTATTTTCAAATCTGGCGCCCATGAAAGTGAATTCTACGCGAATATGTGGGGCGCCATTAAAGCCGGAAATATATGGAGCGATCAGATAATAAACAGAAATAAGTTCGGTGAGCTTGCCACTGAGGAGATGACCATCTCCCCTATCAAAGATAATAAAGACGATATAACTCATTTTGTCTCAATTAAACGGGACATTTCAGAACGTAAACGGTCTGAGGAGAAACTCAAGAAAGCAAAAGAAAAGGCGGAGGAAGCCACCAAGCTTAAAGACAAGTTTGTCTCCCTTGTAGCGCACGATCTGAAGACACCGTTCAATTCAATTCTCGGATTTTTGGCGCTATTGAGAGGCGGAAAAACCGGGAGTCTGAACCCCAGCCAAAATGAAATTGTCGATCGGGCGCTCATCGGAGGAGAAAAGCTTGTCCTGCTGATCGACGACCTGCTTGACCTGAGCCTGCTTCAGTCAGGAAAGCTTACCTTGAGGCAGATTCCATTTTACATTATAGGCGTTATCGATGATGTGATAGAAGAAATAGGATATTTGGCGGAATGTAAGAATATAAAAATTGAGATCGAGGTTTCAAAGGAGAAAAAAGTCTACGCCGATATGAAACTTTTTCACGGGGTGATAAGAAATCTGATGTCCAACGCCATCAAGTTTTGCGATAAAGGCGGCTTGATAAGAATATTTACCTTAAATGACAGTGATACCACGATAGCTGTTAGTAATACAGGCGTTGAAGTAGATCCCCGCATACTTGATAATCTATTCAAGCACGAAATAAAGACGACAACCAGGGGGACAGGCGGAGAGGAAGGGACAGGTTTCGGGCTTCCGTTTTGCCATGATGTTATGAAAGCTCACGGCGGATCAATCCGGGTCGAATCGCAAAAAGCCGAGGGGAGCGCCTTTTACGTCTATTTTCCATCCGGCCAGTCCGATTAGCGATCTTATCGCAGGTTAGGCCTTTTCATCTGGAAGTTTCCTTCTAAATTCATTTTCATATTCAAAAAAGCTATAATCTATACCTGTGGTCAGAATACAAATCGCGAGAATATCAATTAATGGAGCTAACTGTTTTGGATGAAATAGAAAAAATAGCCAGGGCCGCAAGGGAAGCGTCGAGGGAAATGGCGGCGGCGCCTTCTTCTGTCAAAAATTCCGCTCTTTTGGCGATGGCCGACGCTCTGGAGAAAAACCGGGAGAGGATATTCGACGCGAACAAGAGCGATCTTGACGAGGCGAAGAAAAACGGGCTCAGCGGCGCTCTGCTCGACAGGCTAAAACTCGACGATAAACGTGTAAGCGGTATGGCCGGAGGAATCAGAGAGGTGGTGGCGCTTGACGATCCGGTGGGCGAGATTTTAAACGTGACGCGCCGCCCCAACGGGATGCGTGTGGGGCAGATGCGCGTTCCGCTGGGCGTTATCGGAATCATCTACGAGTCGAGGCCCAATGTCACGGCGGACACGGCGGCGCTTTGCCTTAAATCTGGCAATGCGGTTGTGCTTCGCGGCGGGTCAGAGGCGATCCACTCCAACCGGGCCATCGCCGATATTCTTTCGTCCGCTATAGTGTCCGTCGGCATCCCGCAAGACGCCATTTCCCTGATCCCCACAACCGACAGGGAAGCGGTAAAGGCCATGCTGAAGATGGACAAGTATATAGACGTGATAATTCCCAGAGGAGGGTACGAGCTTATCCGTTTTGTCACCGAAAACTCCGTTATCCCGGTGATAAAGCATGATAAAGGGTTGTGCCACGTCTATATAGACGCCAGCGCGGACATAAAGATGGCCGGTGAAATAGCGTTTAACTCCAAGGTTCAGCGCCCCGGCGTGTGCAACGCGGCGGAAACCATGCTGGTTCATAAAGATATAGCCGGAAAATTCCTGCCCGGAATGATTAAACGCCTCCAGGAGGCCGGTGTGGAAATACGCGGATGCGACAAGACCAGAGAGCTGGCGCCAGATACAGTGGAGGCCACGCCGGACGATTGGGACGAGGAGTACCTCGATCTTATTTTGTCTGTGAAAGTCGTCGATTCGATAGACGACGCAATGTCGCACATCGCGCAATACGGGTCTGCCCATACGGAGACCATAGTGACCAATGATAAATCGGAAGAGGAAAAATTTCTTAAGCTTGTCGATTCGTCGGCTGTCATGGTTAACGCATCGACAAGGTTTAACGATGGAGGCCAGTTCGGCCTGGGGGCGGAGATAGGCATCTCGACGCAAAAACTGCACGCCAGGGGGCCCATGGGGCTAAAAGAGCTTACATCCCTTAAATACATCGTTTACGGGGAGGGCCAGATTCGCGAATGATGATCGGTGTTTTGGGAGGCTCGTTCAATCCAATTCACATCGGCCACCTCAGCGTCGCGCAGGAGGCGGCCCAGCTTATGAAATTAGACAGGGTATATTTCGTGGTCTCCGCAAACCCACCGCATAAAGAAAAAGAGACGCTAATTGAAAAACGCCATAGATACAAGATGGTTGAGCTTGCGCTTGCGGACAACCCGATTTTTTATCCAAGCGCAAACGAGATGGAGCGGGGGGGGATCAGCTATACCATCGACACCATGCAAAGCTTTAAAGAGCAGTTCGGGGATGATGTTTATTTTATCACCGGACAGGACGCCATCGAGGAGATAGGCTCTTGGAAATCGGCGGCGGCGTTGCTGAAAACTTTTAATATTGTCGTGACTACAAGGCCCGGTTACGACTCCTCGGCTTTGTTTGATCTTCTTCAGTCTGTTTTGTCCGTTAAATACGCAAACCTTAAACTGAAATTCATAGGTAAAAACAGTAGCGGGACGGTAGAATCGGCAGGCGTCACCGGGTCTTCATCGGCCATTCATTTTGTCCGGACACCGATGCTCGACATATCCTCATCGGACATCCGAAAGAGACTTGTCGAAGGACGCTCTATTAAATATCTTGTGCCGGGGGTTGTAGAAAGATATCTTAAAGACAACAAAATTATTTGCGGCGGTGGAGCCGTAATATCCGATAAATAAAATT
>DRJW01000457.1 GCA_011052055.1 Nitrospirota bacterium | reverse complement strand
CAGAGTAGTTATTACTACGCTTGCGGCTATTTTGTCTCGCCGCCTCGCCTGACGACTTTTCGCTCGATTTCGCTACGAAAGCGCTTTTTAGAGGCGCCCTATAGTCGTATTGCAAAATGAGCGCTATATTTTGCCTTTATTCAATGCTATGCCATAGACATAAATCAGCGCCTTTGTCCTGTGCCATATCGTGATACGGTGATATAAACTTCCGGTAAGGACGACATCTTTTCCTAATAGATATTTACGTCGATTGTACAAGTTGTCGACAGAAGTTATTACCAAGTGTAGCTTTTCTATATTACGTTCCGCAAAATTTATAACAGGTGAGATGGGCGACTCATTAATACAGATTGGTTTGTCAAGATGTAATATCCAATACAATATAGGCTCGTCACCCTCTTCGACGTTTGAAAACTCCGGAGGGCCTGCAAATATTTGTGGGCGGATAACGCCGGACACTCTGACTGTTTCCGGCTCGTACTCAAGGCACTCTTTGTTATTCGCCTCTCCCGCAAAGGATAGCGAATAAAAAGTTATTACAGCTAGAAGCGCCGCCGTTATTATTATTTTCATATTGTTAAATATTTAGTCAAACATGGCTCAATCTAGCATCAGCCGAGATTATGGTCAACGCGGCATGAGCGAGATGATGAATTATTTGATTTTGGTTTATTTGACGAGATTGGAGTTCCTAAAAGTCGAGATGAATAATCATCCCGGTCTCGTCGCAATCGGGAAACTTGTGGCACCGGACGCACGAGCTCCAGATTTTATGCGGAAATTCGCTTTTGTCCACTTCCTCAAAACCGGATTTTTTAAAAAAATCTGGAACGTATGTGAGGGTGAAAACTTTCGGGATTCCAAGGCGGGTGGCCTCTTCTAAGGCGATGTTCACAAGGCGCGCTCCTATCCCTCTGCCTGAATATTTCGGATCAATCGCAAGCCCCATAATCTCCGCAAGATCCTCCCACGCTACATGAAGAGCGCACGCGCCTTTTATTTTTCCATCCTCTTCATAAACCGTATACTCGCGTATGGTTTCGTATAGCTCGTTTAGCGAGCGGGGGAGCATGAGGCCCTGGTCGGCGTAAACTTTCACAAGCGCCTGGATATTTTTGGCGTCTTTGATAAGGGCGGCGCGGAAAACGCCGGGAAATGTCCCGCGCTCCTTTTTTCCAGATTGTCTTACCACTTCGCTCATTTTTCAAGTTTACCATCACCGTCTTGCGACAACCACTTTTTCACGCCCCCGGCCAGAAGTTTAGGGTCGCTTTGACCAAGAGACCGGAAAAACTCCGATGATTTCTCCGATCCGGGCGCAAGTTTATTTTTGGCTTTGCCTATTTCTTTTAGAGCCGCATGTTTGATCTGTCTGGAGCGCAGGTCTTTGTCTCTTGCGTCAGCGACCTGCCCTGTCTCGCCGTTCGAATTTAAAAAATCCCATCCGCGCGTTTTCACCAGATAAACAATTACGCCAACTACAATGAAACAGATTGCGCTGAACAAAACAAGCAGTTTAATAAAGCTCATCGCGCCCTGGGATGAATCTTGTCGTAAATCTCTTTTATCCTTGTCTTGGCCACATGGGTGTATATCTGGGTCGTGGTAATGTCGGAGTGGCCCAGCATCTTCTGCACGGAGCGCAGGTCGGCGCCCCTTTCGAGCAGATGGGTGGCGAACGAATGGCGCAGAGAGTGAGGATAGATCGTTTTTGAAATGCCCGCTTTGCGCGCCGACTTTTTTACGATCTTCCAGAAAGCCTGCCGCGTCATCGGTTTGGACAACCGGCTGACGAAAAGAAACTCGGTCGATTTTCCTTTCATAAGAAGTGGGCGGCCAGACTCTCTGTACTGCTCGATCCGCTCCCTGGCCACTTCACCTAACGGAACGGCACGCTCTTTGGCGCCTTTGCCGATGGTCGTAAGGTATCCGACTTCGAGGTTTAAATCCTTAAGCCTGATTTTTATAAGCTCGGAGACCCGGATGCCGGTGGCGTAGAGTGTCTCCAGCATTGCGCTGTCTCTTAACCCCTGGGGATTTTCAAGACTCGGCGCGCCAAGAAGGCTTTCGACTTCTTCGGTCGACATAACACCCGGTATCCGCCGCCACAGCCTCGGCGCCTCGACCGTCTCCGCAGGGTTGGCGGTTACCAGACCTTCGGCTATCAGAAAACGGTAGAGGCTTTTCACCACGGCCAGATTGCGAGCCGATGAAACGCTGGAAAGACCCGACGCGCGCAGTTTTTTCATATATTCGGTTATATCTTTAGGCTTCAGGGCGTTCAAGGTTTGCGGAGTTTTATAATTTACGATCTTTAAAAAACGTTTGCCGTCGCGCCTGTAGGCCTCGATGGTGTTTGGCGAGCGGTTTTTCTCGACCGCAAGGTAGGTTACAAATTCGTTCAGCAAAATGTCCACAACACACCCCGGAATATGGTGTCTTTATTTTAGCAGAGTTGGGAAGGATCGACGCGGAAGGTTCCCTTATAGCGGCAGTTTGACTAAGGCCCCTCCCTTACCAGCCGATCTATAGAGAGCAAAAATCGTCTCCAGCGCTTTATATCCGTCCCTGCCGCAGGATATGGATGTTTCGCCCGTTTCCATTTCGTGTATCAGATCGGTCACGCCGCCGATAAAAGCGTTCACATGGCTTAAGCCGTTGGGGAAGGGGACTTTTTTCAGCTCCGTAAAGCCGGTGTATCTCTCGCTTTGGCTGGACATATAAAGTTCGCTGATATGGTTACCCAGCAGAATCCTGGAGCTGTCGGTCTGGATATCGATCTCGAAATGAAAATATTTTCTCTCGCCGCCTCCCAGTATCATCCCCCGAACGCCGTTTTTATAGCCGATTATCCCCAGCGCGGTAGACTCCACATATCCTTTTCCATACGGCCTGTCCGCAAGCCCGATCACATATTCCGGGTCGCCCGCGAAAAAGTTGAACAGATCGACAAGGTGCGTGCCGTCGTGAAACATCGTCCCGCCGCCATGTTTTCTGCGCGATAGTTTCGGCGGCCTCGATGATAGCGTATAGCCGGTGATAGAGGACAGCTTACCCAGCTCTCCATTGTTGAGCATGTCTCTTATGATTCTAAAACGGGCGTCCCATCGTCTCTCGTGGCCTACGACTAATGCCACGTTGTTTTTCTCGCAGGCGCGTATCATTCCCCTGGCCTGTTTCAGGTTCAGCGCGACAGGTTTCTCACAATAGATTCCCTTCACGCCAGACTCGGCGGCGT
>DRJW01000456.1 GCA_011052055.1 Nitrospirota bacterium | reverse complement strand
GGAAATTCAAGAATGCGGAGAAATGGCTCCGCAATGTTATCGCCATAGACTTCGGCCATCACCGGGCCCACTCTATGCTGTCCAAAGCGATGCGCGCCCAGGGCAAACTTGCAGAGTCAGTAAAGCAGTTGGAAGTGGCTCTTGCCACTAATCCCGGTTCTCCAGAGATAAGGCGTAAACTTGGCGAAGCCTACCTGAAAGAAGGAAATTTTGAGAAAGCTATAGTCATGTTGGCGGAGTCTTTTAAGCAGACACTTAAAAAAGGTGACGATATCAAAACGGCGGCAAACCTCAACTCGCTAGGTCAGGCCAAAATCTTCAAAGGAGAGACCGATATGAATGCGTCCCTGATTAAAGAGGGCGCGCAAGACCTGGAAGGCGCCGTAACACTCGACCCGGAGCTAATCTCCGCCCAATATAACCTTATGACCGCTTACAAAAAAATTGGCCGGGAAAAAATGGCCCTGGAAGCGCTTGACCGGATCAAACAAATGGAGCCGGAAGACGCTGAAGGATGGCTCGCGCTGGGAAAAGCTTTTCTGGATAGCGACGAAAAAAGCAAGGGGCTTTTCGCGTTTAAAAACGCGGAGAAAATGGCGAAAACCATTTACGACGTATTAGAGAGAATATCGTACGCTCTGTACGAGAACCAGCACTTCAAGAACGCGCTCGAATTCAACGTCCGCGCAAAAGCGGCGAACCCGTCGGCGAAACAGTCGTACAACCAGGCAGGTCTCATCCACCGCGCTATGGGAAATCACAAGCTTGCGATAGAAGAGTATCAGCGCTCCATAGAAATCGATCCGGGCGACGGGGCGCTTTACTACAACGTGGGAGTGGCGTTTGTCAAATCGGGACAGGCCGGGAAGGCGGAGGAGTATTTCAATAAAGCGGTGGAAATTGCGCCTTTGCTTAAAGAAAAAATCGATGGCGTTAGGCAAGCAGGGGAAAGGGCTTGATATGTAGCCATCTTTTTATAGGGGGAAAAGCGGCGAGCTTAAAATTAATCTATTAATTGTCAGCTTAACTGAAAGGCGAAAATATATTATGGCGCGTATTCTGGTAATAGACGACGAAGAGAGCATCCGCACGGCGCTTCGGCGCGCTTTGGAGTTGGACGGTCACACGGTTATATTGGCGGAGGACGGCGAAGAAGGCGAGACGTTTTTCAGAGAGAATCCAGCCGATCTTGTTATCACCGATATAATCATGCCTAAACGAGAAGGTCTGGGGCTTTTGGCCAACCTGCTGGTCGATTATCCAGGCGTCAAAATAATTATCATGTCTGGCGGGGCCAGAATGACCCATGGGCCCGACCTTCAGGCTTTGCTGGATGTGGCGAAAAGCCAGGGGGCGTGCAAAACTTTCATGAAACCATTCGAGCTGAACGAAATTCTTGAAAGCGTAAACGATCTGCTGGCCGGCGAGGCGGGGGGACGGCGCTCTTCAATAAAGGATATTTTGGATAAAGGACATTTAGCGATGTCAGCGGATGTCAACCGGGGGGATGAATGGTTTCGCGTATTCTTGTAATTGATGACAACCATGAAAGGCTCGGTCATCTGGAGTTCGGGCTAACTGTATTAGGGTACACGGTTATCGCCGAAATCTACAGGAACCGCTTGATCGATAAAATCAAAAGCCGCTCCAGAGGGCTTCCGGTCGATCTACTTATAGCGCCCACGACAATACAGGGTGAATCGATTTATTTCCTTATTGAACGGCTATGCGATCAAGGATTTTGTTTGCCAGCGATAGCCATAAGCGAAGAAAAAACTGAAAATTCTTCTGAGGAACCGCAAAGCGGCTGTCACAAAGCGGTTAATTTTATTAAGGAGCCGTTCACCTTGAATCAACTGAAACAACTCATAAACACATTATCAAAAGGAGATTCCAGCTTATGACACAAGACAATTCAAAATAAAAGTATAAATGACCAACGGGAACCTCTAAAAAACGCTTTCGTAGCGAAATCGAGCGAAAAGTCGTCAGGCGAGACTGCGAGACAAAATAGCCGCAAGCGTAGTAGTAACTACTCTGAGGACGAATTT